>JBFWYJ010000029.1:0-15172 GCA_050186555.1 Bacteroidia bacterium | reverse complement strand
AATTGTGCTTAGTATACCTACCAATAATCCAATTATTGGCCAAAAATAAATACTCCCATAGCTTGTTTTTAGGTTTAAAAGTAAACCGACAAATACTGAAAAAACAATGCCAATAATTGTTCCTTCCCATGTTTTTCCGGGAGAAACACTAGGCATCATTTTATTTTTCCCAATTAAACTTCCGCCGATATATGCAAAAGTGTCGTTAGCCCAAATCAAAAAAACAATACCAAGCACCTTAAAATAATCATAACTACTAATCCACTTCCAACTAAAAAAGTCAGAATCAAACCGGACCGGAATGGAAATTAACGATGCTATAGAGAATATTAAATACATCAATCCCATTGAAATAAATACAGATTTTCCTTTCAATACTTTCAATTCCTTATGGAAGAATAAAAACCTTAATGAAATCAAATGTGGAATTAAGATAAGAAAAGAAGCCACTATCTCACTCGAAGAATCAATAAAACTAAATAGATAAATCATTAATGGAAGAGAGAAAACTGCAACTAAGTTGAATACAATATAATTAACTTCGGCTTTCATGGCTTTCAAAATGTTTGACAATTCCCTTATTCCAACAAAAAGCACAACAATAAAAAAAGATATAAAGCTTAAATAGTGAAAATAAATGGAACCGATAAAAATAACTGCAAAAACAACAGCTGTTATTGTTCGGGTTAGAAATACCTTTTTATCCAATGCCATGAGAGCAAGATACGTATATACAGAACATAAAAAAACACACTTCATGTAAATTATAAACAACTAATAATCAATACATTTTATTCATTTTCAAAAATATATTTGGAAGGTTATTTATTTCTTTCCTAAATTAGCAGTCTAAATGCAAATGCAAGTGCAAAATAAATTCTGGTGGTGGTGTTCTCTTAAACGAAAGTGAACAGCAAGAATTTATTCAACATACGTCTAATATTTATAGGCCCGCTGTTCAACAGCGGGCTTTTTTTATACAATGAAATTAAATTATATACATAAACAAATAACAGAAGACACTTTAACTCCGGTAAGTGTTTGCTTAACCCTTAGGGACCATTTTACCAACGTTGTTCTACTAGAAAGTAACGCCTTTGAACATGAAAAGGGCAATTTTTCAATAATTGCTTGCGATCCGATTAAGACAATAACGGCAATAGGAAAAAACTCGATTAAACTAATTGTAAATAAAAACGTTTGCGAAAAACACAATCTTGATATAAAACTGGAACTAATAAATTTTATAAAGTCGTTTTCCATTCCCGAACTTGAACTGAATATTCCCAATCATGGAATTTTTGGATATATTTCAAATGATATTACTTATGTTTTAGAGCCAAAATTAAATCCGGACGAAAGCAAATTTGAACTACCACTTTACTCATTCAGTTTTTATAAAATTCTTATAGTATTCGACCATTACAAGCAGCAAATTCATTCCATTATCTATGATGAAGATAAAAACTCAATTATTGAGAATCAAAATAAACTCTTTTATGCTTTTAAAAATGTTTTGTCCAACAAAAACCATTTTAGCAAAATAAATAGATGTGAATCAATCCTAAGTGACAAAGAGCTTCTAAAATTATTTGAAAAGGCTAAAAAGCATTGTCAAAGAGGGGATATTTTTCAAGTTGTGTTGAGCAAACGACTTAAACAAAAATTTATGGGTGATGAATTTGAAGTATACCGACATTTGAGGCAATTAAATCCATCACCTTATCTGTTCTTTTTTGATTTTGGTGATTTCAAATTGTTTGGTTCTTCTCCTGAGGCGCAACTTTTAATAAAAAAAAATAAAGCTGAAATTCATCCAATTGCCGGAACACGAAAATTAAAACATTTAAATATAGAAAACGTCTCGCTTGAAAAAGAATTGCTTACTGACCCAAAAGAAAATTCAGAGCATGTTATGTTGGTTGATTTAGCAAGGAATGATCTAAGTAAAAGTGCTGACAATGTTAAGGTTTCTTCCTTTAAACAAATTGAAAAATTCTCACATGTAATGCATATTGTATCCAAAGTAACAGGAGACATACAAGGAATTGATAAAAAGATTAATTTAATTTTTGATACTTTTCCGGCAGGCACATTAAGTGGGGCGCCAAAATTTAAAGCTTTATCGATAATAAATAAAAACGAGCCGGAATTAAGGAACTTTTACGGTGGTACTATTGGTTTTATCGACCTAAATGGGAACTGTAATATGGCCATTTTAATTCGTTCTGTCTTAAGTCGAAAATATGAATTACATTACCAAGCAGGTGCAGGTATTGTAATTAACTCACAACCTCAATTGGAACTAAAAGAGATTTATAATAAATTAAAAGTGGTTGAATTAGCAATTGAAAATGCTAGTTCAAGTTCAAAACATATAAAAGAAATAAAACATGAAAATACTTTTGTTGGATAACTACGACAGTTTTACTTATAATCTTTCTCATTTAATTGAGAAAATTTCTGATACAAAAGTTGATGTCATTAGAAATGATAATATTACAATTTCAGATGTTGAGAAATACACTCATATTGTATTATCGCCTGGGCCTGGTTTACCAAACGAAGCAGGTATTATGTCTGAATTATTGGATAAGTTCAAAAAAACAAAATCAATCCTTGGTGTTTGTCTTGGCATGCAGGCTATTGGAGAATCATACGGAGGTAAACTACAAAATTTAGACAAGGTGTATCATGGAATTGCAACATCCGTTAAACTAGATAAAAAACACCCGCTATTTTATAATTGCCCTGACAAAATTACGGTTGGTAGGTATCATTCCTGGGTGGTTTCGAAAGAAAACTTCCCGGATGATTTAAGTATCATTTCCACTGATGATGAAAATGAAATTATGGCAATATCCCATAAACTCGACAAGGTATTTGGTGTACAATTTCACCCGGAATCAATTCTTTCAGAATACGGCGAAGTAATTGTAAAGAACTATTTAGTGTTATAGAAATGAATATTAAAGAAATACGAAATAAAATTATCAACAAGGAAATTCTAAACAAGGAGGATGCCATTTATGTAATGACAGAGTTAGCTAATGGCTCTTTGAGTCAACTTGATTTACACAGTTTGGTTTTTTACTATATTATTAATCCCATCTCGATTGAAGAAATTGAAGGCTATAGATCTGTGCTGCTTAATAACGCTATTCCCGTTAATTTAGCTTTTGACGCTATTGATGTTTGCGGTACCGGGGGAGATGGAAAAAACACTTTCAACATCTCAACAATTAGTGCGTTTGTAATCGCAGCAAGTGGATATAAAGTATGTAAACATGGGAATTATGGTTTCTCATCACTTACAGGTTCTTCTAGTATACTTGAATATCTTGAAGTGCCTTTCTCTAAAAATAATGAAGAAGTAAACGATAGTCTAGATAAATACAATCTTGCTTTTTTACACGCCCCGATGTTTCACCCGGCTCTTAAACATGTAGCATCTACCCGAAAAGAAATTGGTATAAGAACATTCTTTAACACGCTCGGCCCTCTTATTAATCCTGGTAAACCCAGCCATCAATTAATTGGGGTTTATAATTTATCGTTATTAAGGATGTATAATTATTTTCTTCAGAAAGAAAAAGCGAAATACTCATTGGTGCATAGTATTGATGGGTACGATGAAATTTCATTAACAAATAAATTTCTGGTAAAAACAAACGAATATGAAAAAGAATATTTACCTAATGAGCTCGGTTTTAAATTACTCCATCAATCAGATTTGGAATACAAAAATACCATTGAAGATGCAGCGAAAATATTTATAGATGTACTGAGTGATACAGCAACGAATGCTCAAAAAAATGTTGTTATAGCAAATTGCGGTTTCGGAATTGCAACTATATCGGGTAAACCAATAGAAGAGTCAATATTTATAGCAAAAGAAACAATTGAAAGTAAAAGGGGATTAGAGTTATTAAAAAAAATTAAATCAAAGAAATATGCATACGCTTAATACTATCATACAAAGCAAATTAAATTCAGTTGTAAGCAAAAAGGAATTATATCCAATTAAGCTGCTAGAAAAAAGTATCTACTTTAAAAGTGAACCTGTTTCACTGAGTAAATATTTACTTAGAAGTGATAAAATTGGACTAATTGCTGAATTTAAAAGGGCTTCTCCCAGTCGTGGTCTGATAAACAAATATGCTAAGATTGAAGAAATATCTGTTGGTTATATGCAGGCAGGAGCCAGTGCGATTTCAGTATTAACAGATGAAGAATTTTTCTCAGGAAAAAATGAAGATTTAATAACAACAAGGGAACTAAACTTCTGTCCGATACTTAGAAAAGATTTTATCATTGATTCTTACCAGATAATTGAATCAAAATCAATTGGAGCAGATGCCATTTTGTTGATTGCTGATATTCTAACAAAAAAACAAATTAAAGAATTTACTCAACTGGCAGAAAATCTTGGAATGGAAGTTTTACTTGAAATTCACTCAAAAGATGAAATACAGAAAGCCAGTTCGAAAAACTCAATCATAGGCGTAAATAACAGAAATCTCAATAACATGAAGACTTCGTTGGAGAACTCTATCTCATTGATTCAGCACATTAAAGATTTTCCAATCAGAATATCAGAAAGCGGAATTAATTCTGCCGAAGATATTGTAGAATTGGGATTTGCAGGATATAATGGATTTTTAATTGGCACTCGCTTCATGCAAACTCCCCATCCTCATGTTGAATGCAAGAAATTTGTAACTTATGTAAAAGACAAAAGAAAATCTCTATGCTTAGCCTAAAAATATGTGGTTTAACAAGTGAAGAAAATGTTACTAAAATTCTGGATTTAAATCCCGAATTTATTGGTTTTATCTGTCATTCAAAGTCTCCAAGATTTATACCGATTACATCACCGATCATAAGTTGTATTTCTAACATCAAGCAATCTGTTAAAACAGGCGTTTTCGTAAATGAAAATTTAAATACAATTGAAAAATATATTGAATTAATGCAATTAACAGCAATTCAACTGTATCATGAAGATATTTCTTTCGTAAAAGGTCTAAAAAATAGAGTGAAAATAATTAAAGCAGTTTCAATAGAAAATGAATCCGACTTTCATAACTTGGAAAAACACGAACAATTCTGCGACTACTTTTTATTTGACACAAAAGGACTTTTAAAGGGCGGAAATGGGACGAAATTCGATTGGAAACTATTAGAGTGCTATAAGGGGAATAAACCATTCCTAATAAGTGGGGGTATTAACTATAAAGATGCATTAATAATTAAAACCATTAAACATAATAAACTAATTGGTGTAGACATTAATTCAAAATTTGAAACTGAACCAGGAATAAAAGATTTTTTAAAAATCAAACACTTTCAAACTAATCTTACCTATGAGAACAACATCACCTGATAAACAGGGCTTTTATGGAGAATTTGGAGGCGCTTACGTTCCCGAATTATTATTTAATAACGTAGATGAACTAAAGAAAAATTATAAAAATGTACTTCGCTCTAAATCCTTTAAAAATGAGTACGTGGCTTTACTTAGAGATTATGTCGGACGCCCTACCCCGCTTTACAAAAGTGAATATTTAAGTAAAAAAAATAATGCGAAAATTTATTTGAAAAGGGAAGACCTTTGTCATACCGGCTCTCATAAAATAAACAACGCTATAGGTCAAATACTATTAGCGAAACATCTTGGTAAACAAAAAATAATTGCTGAAACTGGAGCCGGCCAGCATGGAGTAGCCACAGCAACAGTTTGTGCTCTATTAAATATGAATTGTATTGTGTTTATGGGAGAAAAAGACATTAAGCGTCAGGCTCCTAACGTACAACGAATGAAAATGCTTGGTGCCCAAGTTATACCAGCAATAAGTGGTAGCAAAACTTTAAAGGATGCCACAAACGAAGCAATTAGATATTGGATTAATCACGCAGCAGACACTTATTACTTAATTGGGTCTGTTGTGGGGCCTCACCCCTACCCTGATATCGTTGCTCAACTTCAAAGCATAATTAGCAAAGAAATTAAGCTACAATTAAAAATCAAAGAAGGGAAAGAAAATCCTGATTATATATTTGCATGCATTGGTGGCGGTAGTAATGCGATAGGAGCGTTCTATCATTTCATAGATAAAAAGAACACTAGGCTTGTTGGTGTTGAAGCCGCAGGATTGGGAATTGATACGAAATTTACAGCCGCAACTCTAGTTAAAGGAAGCATTGGAATACTACATGGAAGTAAATCCTATGTCATGCAAACTGAGGATGGTCAGGTAATTGAGCCTCATTCGATTTCCGCAGGATTAGACTATCCGGGAATAGGGCCAATCCACTCCTTTCTTAAAAAAAGCAAGAAAGCAATATATACCTATGTTACTGATTTAGAAGCTATGGAATCGGCAATGGCATTATCTAAACAAGACGGAATAATACCAGCGCTAGAAAGTGCACACGCAATTTCAGCTTTAAATCAGTTTAAATTTAAACCGCAAGATATTGTTGTTGTGAATTTAAGTGGTAGAGGCGATAAAGACATGCAAACATATATTACTCATCAAAAACAAAGCAATGGTCAAAATGTCGAAATTTAATTTTAGAAATAAAAAGTCGCTTTCCATCTATATACCCTTTGGTTTTCCATCAATTGAAGGATCAATTAAACTGATTAAAGAACTTAACAATAACAGTAAAGTAGATTTTATTGAGATTGGATTCCCTTATAGTGACCCTTTAGCAGACGGATCAGTAATTCAAGAAGCTAGTCAAATTGCAATTGCTAACGGAAGTAATCTTACTTTGCTCTTTAGCAAATTAATTAAAATTAAAGGGAAAATAAATAAACCAATTATTCTAATGGGCTACCTGAATATTGTAGAAAATTTTGGCAGTGAGAAATTCTATAAAAAGTGCAGGGAATCAGGAATTTCAGCCGTAATAATTCCGGATTTGCCTTTAGAAATTTATCTAAAGAAACATAAACTATATTCACAAAAACATTCAATAAACATTATTTTTATTGTTACTCCTTCAACCAATAAAAAGCGAGTTAAAAAATTGGCGGCATATAGTAAGCCTTTTCTCTACGTAACTTCATCAAATATGACAACAGGAAATAAGCTAAGTAACCAAGCTAATTTAGAAATGTTCCTAAAGGAAATAAATTCAATAAAAACACCAAAAATGGTTGGATTTGGTATTGACTCAAAAAATACATTAAAAAATGTATGGCGCATAGCAGACGGTGGTATAGTTGGAAGTAATTATATCAAATCAATACAAGACGGAATTAACACCAATACTTATTTAGACAATATTATACCAAATTAAAATGATAATACAATTAAAGCAAAATATAAGTGATTCAACATTTGAATCTTTAAACAAAGAGTTAGAAAAAAAAGGACTAACCTATAGTCATATAAAAACTAACAACAATGATTATTTAGTGTGTGATATTAAAAAACCAATAGACATAAGAGAGATTGGGCACCTAAAAGGCGTAAAGGATGTACATAAAGTTAATGATAAGCACAAACTGGTTAGCAAATCATGGAAATTGGAACAAGACGGGTTTGATTACGGCAATAATTTTTCTTCAAAAAAAGGTTCTCCTTTGATTATTGCAGGACCTTGCGCTGTGGAATCTGAAAATCAATTGAATCTAATTTCTGAACATCTTGAAAATAATAACATCCAATTTATGCGCGGAGGGGTTTTCAAACCGAGAAGCTCTCCTTACACTTTTAGGGGATTAGGGATGGAAGGAATAAAAATGATGTTTGACATTTGTCAATCACGAAATCAGAAAGTTGTTACTGAGGTAATGGAAGTTTCTCAAATTGAAAAGTTATATCCTTATGTTGATGTATTTCAAATTGGCGCTAGAAATTCCCAAAATTTCAATTTGCTAGACGCAATTGGCGAAATTGATAAGCCGGTACTTTTAAAGAGAGGCATGAGCGGTACTATTGATGAATTGTTATATTCTGCAGAATATATTTTTGCGAAAGGCAACGATAAAATAGTTTTATGTGAAAGAGGTATACGAACATTTGAAAATAGCTACAGAAATACATTTGACATAAATGCGATTCAAGTATTAAAAGATAAATCTCATCTCCCTGTAATTGCGGATCCAAGCCATGGTGTGGGTATCAGAAGTCATGTGCAAAAACTGTCACTAGCCTCTTTGATGGCCGGGGCGGACGGTCTAATAATTGAAATACATCCACAGCCTGAAGAGGCCAAGTCTGATGGGCAACAGACTCTGGACTTCGAGGAATCAAAATTACTATTTCAAAAAATAACTCAACTCAAACCGTTTCTATTTCAGAACTAATATTTACTTTTATATATTATGGTGATTTCAGAAATAGCAGAATGTAAAATAATTCTCGAAACGGAAAACTTTGATTTTCTTAAAGCAACATTTGAAGCAAATACGTTTTCCAAATTTATAGTTATAGCAGATAGTAATACGCTAGAACATTGTTTTCCATTGCTAATTACCAATTGCCCCGAATTATCAGAAGCTGAAATTATAGAACTGGAGCCGGGAGAAGAAAGTAAAGAGATTGAAACCGTTATTCAAATCTGGAATAGGCTACTTGAAATTGGTATCGACAAAAATGCCTTAATCATCAATCTTGGTGGTGGTGTCATTAGTGATTTAGGAGGATTTATAGCATCCACTTATAAACGCGGTTTATCATTCATTAACATTCCAACAACCTTACTTGCAATGGTTGATGCTGCAATTGGGGGTAAAAATGGTGTTGATTTAAATTACGTAAAAAATATCATCGGCGTTATTAAACAACCAAACGCGGTTTATATATACCCTGAATTCTTATATACACTTTCGGCTGAACAAATGAAAAATGGAATGGCTGAATTAATTAAAATCGGACTGATAGGAAATAAACCATTATTTAATTCTATACTATCTCAAAAGGGAGACATTACAAAGTTAATCTCTAAAGCAATTCAAATTAAATCCAAAGTTGTTCTAAAAGACCCGTTTGATGAAGGATATAGAAAAATACTCAATTTTGGCCACACAATTGGTCACGCAATAGAATCAATACGACTTTCCAAATCAAACCCTTTATTACATGGTGAAGCTGTTGCTATTGGCATGGTAATAGAATCTATCATTTCTAATAAAATCACTAAGCTACCAAAAGTTGAACTTGATATTATTGAAAAATTCATTTCGTCAAATTATTATCTGCCCATTATTACAGATAAGTTTGTAAAACAGTTAATAGGTTTTATTAAAATGGATAAAAAGAACGCTAATTCTCAAATTAAAATGAGTTTATTAAAATCCATTGGAAAATGCAGCTATAATGTAGTTGTTTCAGAATCTCAAATAGAGTCTGCAATTGCTATTTACAATAAACAATACGCCAACACGAGGAAATGATTCAAATAAAATTACCGGGTTCAAAAAGTATAAGCAATCGATTGCTTATACTAAAAGAATTGGGGCAATTAAATTTCGACATTGCTAATTTGTCTGATAGTGAAGATACAACACTTTTAGTAAAAGCATTAAATGATATTCGTGATGGTAAATCAGAAATAAATGTTGGGCTAGCAGGAACTGATTTGAGATTTCTATGCTCGTACTTGTCATCAAGATCTGATTTTAAGGGCGTTTTAACCGGAGAAGAAAGATTAAGGGAAAGACCGATTAACGATTTGGTTGAAACCTTAAGATCGATTGGCGCTAATATTAAATATGTCAAGAAAGAGAATTATGCGCCTTTACAAATAGAGGGTAAAAACCTTAAAGGTGGCATTGTTTCAATTAATTCTGAAGTAAGTTCACAGTTCATTTCTGCACTAATGCTGATTGCACCAAATCTAGAGAATGGATTGGAGATTAATTTGAAGGGCAAACCTGTATCTTTTTCTTACATTACTTTAACTAGCACAATGATGGAAGAGTTTTCTGTTCTGCCTGATTTTAAAGACAATAGTATTCAAATCAAAAAAGGAACTTATCATTATGAAAAAAATAATTATTTGGTTGAATCTGATTGGAGCGCTGCATCTTATTTCTATGAATGCATATCTTTAGGTTTAACAAAAGAAATAACCATTCCATATTTATTTAAAAATTCAAACCAACCAGATTCCATAGTGCAAGAAATATTTATGGAACTAGGCGTAGGCACCAAATTTGAAGATGGTAATGCCATTCTTTCATATAATGATAACTTTTGTAATTCGTTTAATTATGATTTTACCAATTGTCCTGATATAGCTCAAACAGTTTTAGTTACTTGTTTTGCTAAAAACATTCCATGCAAGTTAAATGGGCTATCCACTTTAAAGCATAAGGAAACAGACAGAATTATGGCCATGAAAAACGAGTTATACAAACTTGGAGCAAATATTATCACTGGTAATGATTTCATTGAACTCACAGGTACTAATAATACAAACCTAAATTCCAATATTTCTATTGAAACTTATAATGACCATAGAATGGCAATGTGTTTTGCGCCGCTTACTAATATTTTCAAAAATATTTCCATTAATAATCCTGATGTTGTGAAAAAATCTTTTCCCAATTTTTGGACTGAACTTCAAAAAGTTAAATGAAAACCATCATTCTTCTGTGTACATTGCTTTTTTCATTGAATGCACAAACATTCAAAGGATACATTCTAGACTCTGACACTAAGGAGATAATACCATATGCGTCGGTTGGTATATTCTCCAGACAAATAGGCACACTTAGCAACGACTCGGGTTATTTTGAATTAAAGCTAACAACTGAAATTTTAAATGATTCTATTGAAATTTTAGCAATTGGCTATGAACCAATTAAGTTATTGCTAAAAAAAATGAACGATGCTGATACTATTTGGTTAACTCAAAGTGAAAATGCCTTATCAGAAGTTACTGTATCCGGTCAAAAATTGTATTCGAAGAAAATTGGGGAAAAGTCATTTTCAAATGACAATTGTTCCGGTTTTGTATCTTCCAATGAAAACTGGATTGGTTCTGAAACGGCTGTTAAATTTGAAAACTCAAAACAGAAACTTTACTACCTTAAGAATTTAGAATTTTATATTATTAAGAATCTATATGTCGATTCTATTCGATTCAGGATTAATATTTACTCATCTTCCACTTATTATCCTGCATCCAATATGCTAACAAAACCAATTTACTTAAAAACAAACATTAAAAGCGGTATTGTTAATGTCCCACTCACTGAGTACAACATCAAGGCTTACGACAGCTTTTATATTAGTATAGAATGCTTAGAAAAAAATATGGACATAAAGAAATTCTGCTTTGCAGGAAACTATAATACGCCAGCATATATCAGAGAACACCGCTTTAAAAAATGGAGAAAGGTAAAAGGTGGAGGAGCAATGATGATTTTAACGGTATACCATTTATAATACTTACAATTTTTCTTTCAGGAATTGGCCGGTAATACTTTTCTTCTCTTTAACTAATTCTTCCGGCGTTCCTTCAAAAACCACTTCCCCTCCTTCTTCTCCGCTATCAGGTCCCATATCAATAACCCAATCAGCAGATTTAATAACTTCCATATTGTGCTCTATGACAACAATAGAATGTCCTCTTTCTATAAGGGCCTCAAATGATTTCAAAAGCTTGTTTACATCATGAAAATGCAATCCTGTTGTAGGCTCATCGAATATAAATAATATAGGTGTATCACTCTTTCCAAAAACCAAAAAATTGGCCAACTTTACCCTCTGTGCTTCTCCCCCACTTAAAGTACTACTGCTTTGTCCAAGATGAACATAACCCAATCCTACTTCTTGCAACGTTTTTATTTTATCCAAAACTTTCTTAACCGTTTTATTCTTATCGTCAACTTCAAAGAAAGCTACAGCTTCATCTACAGTTAAATCTAAAATATCTGAAATAGTTTTTCCTCTGTACAAAACTTCTAAAGTGTCTGATTTAAAACGTTTGCCGTGACAAGATTCGCAAGTCAGTTGGATATCGGCCATAAATTGCATCTCAACGGTAACAACACCCTCTCCTTGACAAACTTCACATCTACCACCTTCCACATTAAAACTAAAATGGCCTGCCTTATACCCTCTCATTTTTGCTACCCCCTGCTCTGCATATAAATTCCTTATTTCATCATAAGCTTTTATATAAGTAACCGGATTGCTTCTGGATGACTTACCTATTGGGTTTTGATCAATATATTCCAGTTGTTTAATTCTAGATAAACTTCCGTCAATAATTTCCTTATGGGAAGTTGCATTATAATATCCATCCAAATAACGTTGCATTCTTTGGTGAAGTCCATTCTTCACTAACGTTGATTTTCCTGAACCACTCACGCCGGTAACCACACATAAAACGTTTAAAGGGAATTTTGTTGTTACAGATTTTAAATTATTATCAGAGATTGAAACTATTTTAATCCAATCTTTACTAGTGCGCCTCCTTTTTGGAACAGGAATTGAAAGCTTATTTGTCAAATACTTTGCAGTTAGGCTTTCTTTACTTCTAGCTAATTCGCTTAATGTTCCACTAAATACAACTTCACCCCCATTCTGACCAGCCTCCGGACCGATATCAATAATAATATCAGCAGCGCGCATAATATCTTCATCATGTTCCACAACGATTATAGTATTACCCTGTTGCTTTAAATCGTTTAACACACTAATCAATCTTTCCGTATCTCTAGAATGCAATCCTATACTTGGTTCATCCAGTATATACAAACTACCAACCAAGCTGCTACCAAGTTGTGTTGCCAAATTAATTCGCTGACTTTCACCGCCGCTTAATGAATTTGCTAAACGATTTAAGGTTAGATAACCTAAGCCTACATCCAATAAATACTTTAAGCGATTGTTTATTTCAATCAGAAGTCGCTTGGAAATTTGTTCATCATGTTTATTTAATTTCAATGAATTAAAAAACACATAGGAATCTTTAATTGGCATTAACACAAGTTCTTGTAAATTCTTGTGATTAACCTTAACATAATTAGCGTCTTTTCTTAATCTTGTTCCTAAACAATCCGGGCACTGAGTCTTTCCTCTATACCTTGCCAGGATAACACGGTATTGAATTTTGTAACTTTCCTTTTCAAGCATTTTAAAAAACTTATTAATGCCTTCAAAATGTTTATTTCCTTCCCACAATAAATCATATTGCTCTTTTGTGAGTTTGGAAATTGGCTTGTGCACAGGAAAGTCAAACTGATGAGCATTCTTTATTAATTTGTTTTTGAACTTACTCATGGTTTCGCCATTCCAGCAAACAACAGCACCATCAAAAACACTCAAACTTTTATTTGGAATGACTAAATCAGGATCAATGCCAATTATACTGCCAAAACCTTCACAAGTTTTACATGCGCCAACCGGATTATTAAACGAAAAGAAATTGACACTCGGAACTTCAAATTTAATCCCATCCGCTTCGAAAAGATTACTGAATGTATGAGATTGGTTTTTTTTGTCTGAAGGGATTAATATTTCGCATGAACCATTCCCTTCATAAAATGCCGTTTGTACACTATCAGAAACTCTGGAAATTAAATCATCGTCAGATTTATTTAGTTTTAACCTGTCTATTAACAACCTTACAGTATCCTTCTTACTTATTCTCTTTGCATCAACTTCGTCAATCCTTTTTACTTCTTCATTAATTAATAACCTCGTAAAACCTTGCTGGCTGTATTTTTCTACTGCTTTAGCAATATTTGATTCAGAAATTAAAACACATACATAAACAAGAGTTTCATCCTCTTTTGATAAAATGAAATCAACTACGTCAGAAACAGAATGGCGTTTAACTTCCTCTCCTGAAATCGGACTTATTGTCTTACCTATCCGCGCGAATAATAATTTTAAATAATCATAAATTTCTGTAACAGTACCAACTGTTGATCTTGGATTTCTGGAAATTACTTTTTGCTCGATTGCAATTGCAGGAGAAATCCCTTTAATATAGTCTACTTGTGGTTTCTCAAGTCTTCCTAAAAATTGTCTCGCATAGGCCGATAAACTTTCTACATACCTTCTTTGACCTTCTGCATACAGTGTATCAAATGCCAGTGTTGATTTTCCTGAACCAGACAAACCTGTAATAACGATAAATTTATTTCTTGGGATAACAACATCAATATTTTTAAGGTTATGTAATTTGGCACCTTTTATTATTATATGTTTTTTAGTGTCTATTTTGTCTAAATTTTGTGTCAATTTTCGATAATTTGCTCAAATTTAAGCTATTAATGGGGCTATTAAAAACAATTATTCCCTCGCTATAATACTTGTTTTGCTCACTGAAAAGTTAATTTTACAAGAATTACATTTGGAATTGGTTAAAATTACGATAAATTTGCATTAAACCAATTAGACCCTTTTGCCCATAGAGTAGACTTTTACTAGCTAATTTATTGAATCTTAAAGCAAGTAAGTATGTCTATTCAATCTATGACGGATCAACAACTAGTTGATTTATACATCGGCGGAAATGAAAAAGGGTTAGAAGTTCTTCTAGAAAGACACAAATCCAGAATTTTCACAAACATTTTAGTGGTTATTAAAGACCGTGCTCTGGCCGAGGATGTTTTTCAGGAAACATTTTTTAAAGCTATTCAAACCATTAAAAGAGGTCAATATAACGAAGAGGGAAAATTCCTTCCTTGGATACATCGTATATCAAGAAATTTAATTATTGATCATTTCAGACGCATCAAGAAAATGCCTTATGCGAATTCATATATTAATGAAGATGGAGAAGAACTTAGTCCGCTTGATCGAATTGCTTCTGACGATGCATCATTTGAAACCCAAGAAATTGATTCAAAAAGAAAACAAGTTGTAAGAGATCTTATTTATCAATTACCAAGTGATCAAAAAGAAGTTGTTATTATGCGGATGTATTATGATATGAGTTTTAAAGAAATCGCAGACATCACAAACGTTTCAATCAACACTTCACTGGGTAGAATGCGTTATGCTTTGCTTAATTTAAAAAAGATGATTGAAGAGAAAAGTTTAGAGGTTGTTCTCTAAATCTTTCTATCTCATTAGCGTAACATCGCCATTTTTCTTAACGGTTCTGTTGTTGTAGAGGTCAACCTCTAATGTCCATACGTATACTCCTACAGGTTGATCCTGACCGTTCTTCTTACCATCCCAACCTTCCA
>JBFWYJ010000028.1:0-15224 GCA_050186555.1 Bacteroidia bacterium | reverse complement strand
GGATATTTGCCCAACTTAGTAATCTTACTGGCGTTTACCTCATATAATCCGTCATTTCTACCGCATAGTAATTGTCCATCCTTTGTTTTATAAAAACATAATGCTTGATTGCTTTTATTTTTAGATATAATTGGATCATTTATAATTCTTTTTTCCTTTAAATCAACTATGTCGAGTTTTACTTGAGAAGTAAGTAAATAGGCGTAATTACCTTCAATCAAAACTTTATCACAAGTTAAATTATTATCATCTTTGAGAATGTCTTCGAATTCTCCTGTGTTGGGATTTACTTTAATGATGCCTTGTTCCCGTGTGGCTAGATAAACTGTACTTTTATCGATTATATGAGCACCAATCACGGTAGGATTAATGGTGGTGTCAGACTTAACAGGAATGAAACTTAAACCATTAAATACGAATAATCCGTTTTCTGTGGTGATATAAATAAGTCTGTCTTTTCCTTGCTGAACATTAAAAACATTAATGCTTTGGAGCCCATCTTCAATACCAAAATTGTGATAATTGAAATTAATGGATTGAGATTGACATAGACTTATGCCAAAAAAGAAAGCAGCCAGGAAAATCAGGGCACTCCTCGCCATTGCTGCAATAATCTATTTAGGTGATACTGATTTTGATTTGATGAATTCGCCAAATTCATGAATACGGGCTTTGCTTACTGTAACATGTGTACCATCACTTAGGATGACGCCACCTTCGTTATGACTGTATTCCTTAACAAAAGTCACATTAATTAATGCTGAACGATGTATTCTGAAAAAAGTTGTATTGGGTAATATGGCTTCAAATTCTTTCAATGTTTTACTTGCTACTATTTTTTTTCCATCAACCAAAAACAAGTTGGTATAATTAGCACTTGCCTCTAACCAAACAATATCCTTATAATCAACTAAGGTAAAACCCTTGCTGTGATTGATAAGTACTAAATTTTTATCTTGTGATTTCGCTTCACCTTTTTGCCCTTCATAATGTTGAACAACCTTTTTTACAGCTCCCTGTAATTCGCTTAACATTAATGGTTTTAAAAGATAATCCAATGCGCCGGCTTTTACGGCTGTTATCCCATGCTCGCTATAAGCTGTAAGAAAAATCACACAAAAGTCACGATTGTATATTCCTTCAAGCATTTCAAAGCCGTTCATGCCAGGCATATTGACGTCTAAAAAAACAACGTTAGGTTTCAACTCTTGAATTTTCACTTTGCCTTCCATTCCATTAGCCGCTTCTCCAATTACTTCAATCTCGGGACAGTAATTCTCCAGCATGCTCTTGGTATTACTTCTGCTATCCTCTTCATCGTCGATAATTAATGCTGTAAACTTTTGCATATGGTTGATTTTTCCACTAATCTAATAAATTTAAAGACCAAAAGGAACGATTTTGGTGATTTATTTGTAAAATTTAGTAAAACATACTTGCTTTCGAGTGAATCTTATAGTATTTTAATCACCTCAATAATTATCTATATTTCACTATATGAAGAAACTGGTAACGAGGCTGTTTATTATTGCGTTTTTTGTGTCCAACTTAAACGCCCAAGACAAAATAAGTTTAGCCGATATTTGGGTTAATTATGCTTTTGTAGCGCAAGGCACACAAGGATTTAATACAATGAATGACGGTCTTCATTACACCGACATTGAGGAAGATAAAGAAAATGGCATGCAATTGTCTAAGTTTCAAATTAAGAACGGTAAGAAAGTTGAGGTTCTTCTTAAAGCCAATGATGTTAAAGTTGATGGGAAAGCTCTAGATATTTCTAATTATTCTTTTAGTCCTGGAGAAGATAAATTGTTGTTCTCCAAGAACGTTGAATTTATATATCGCCGTTCCTGGAAAGCAGATTATTTTGTTTATGATTTGAAAGCCAAATCCTTAATTAACATTTCAGATAATGGTAAAATAATGTTCCCTACTTTTTCACCGGATGGAAGAAAATTGGCTTACGTTAGGGATAACAATTTGTACATAAGAAATTTGACAACCAACATTGAAACTGCGATTACCAAAGACGGGGAGGATAATAAGATTAAGAATGGCTGGGGCGATTGGGTTTATGAAGAAGAATTTAGCAAAGCAGATTATTTTTGTTGGAGTCCTAATTCCCAATATTTAGCTTTCATAAGATTTGATGAACGTAAGGTTAAGGAATTTGATATGGATTTCTACAAAGGAGAACTTTATCCGGAGAAATACAAATTTAAGTATCCTAAAGCAGGTGAAGATAATTCAATCGTTACTTGTCATGTAGTTGATGTGAATGCTTTTCCTTCTAAGTCTATTGTGAATGTGGATATAGGTAAAGAGACAGATATTTATTTACCAAGATTAATGTTTACAAATGACAATAATATTTTAAGCCTGCAAAGATTAAATCGACTTCAAAACAAGTTTGAATTGTTATTTGTAGAATCAAATACCGGGAAATCTAAAGTTGTATATACTGACGAAGCAAAAACCTATATCGATATCACCGATGATTTGACTTTTGTTGCGAACAAAGGTTTTATTATTTCTAGTGAAAAGGATGAGTATAACCATCTATATTATTATGATTTGAGTGGCAAATTAATTTCTCAATTAACTAAAGGAAAATGGGATGTTATAAGCTTTGACGGATTTGATGAAAGGTCCGGAACACTTTATTACACATCAACAGAAAACGGTGCAATTAACAGAGACGTATATTCTGTATCACTAAATGGAAGTAATAAGAGGCGTATCTCAGAAAAAAGCGGCTTCAATCAAGCTATATTCATGGCCGGTTATAAATATTACATCTTCTCTCACAGTGAAGCTAATGTTCCGTCTGTTTACGAATTAAGAGACATGAAAGGGAAGGTTGTTAAAGTATTAGAAGATAACCAGGAGCTGAGGAACAAATTGAAGAATTACAATATGGCCACTAAGGAATTTATGACGGTAAAGAATAGTTCTGGTATAGAATTGAACGGTTGGATGATGAAGCCATCAAATTTTGATGAGAATAAAAAGTATCCTGTTTACATGTATGCATATAACGGTCCGGGCGCAAATGAATGTAACAACAATTGGGAATCATTCGAATTTATGTGGCATCAATTGCTTTGTCAGGAAGGATATATTGTAGTTTGTGTAGACGGAAGAGGTACCTTGGGAAGAGGACGAGAGTTTAAGCATTCTACATACTTGCAATTAGGGAAATACGAAACAGAAGACCAGATTGATGTGGCTAAATATTTGGGTACTTTACCATTTGTTGACAAGGACAGAATTGGTTTCCAGGGTTGGAGTTATGGAGGCTTTATGGCATGTAATTTGATTACCAAGGGTGCGGATTATTTTAAAGCAACAATTGCAGTCGCGCCGGTAACTAATTGGAAATATTACGATAATATTTACACCGAAAGATTTATGCGCAAACCTTCAGAGAATAAGGAAGGATATGAAGATAATTCGCCGGTTAATCATGTGAAGAAAGTTAAAGGGAAGTTTCTTTTGATACATGGCAGTGCAGACGACAATGTTCATTTGCAAAATACAATGGAATTTGCCAAAGCCTTAGTTGCAAATAACAAAGAATTTGACATGATGATTTATCCTAATAAAAACCATGGAATAGCGGGTGGTTTTACGAGGTACCATATCTTCAATAAGATGTTACAGTTTGTAAAAACCAATTTATAGGCTTTGAAGAAAAAATTAGTCATATTTTCCGGAGCAGGTATCAGTGCCGAAAGCGGTATCAAAACTTTTCGTGATAGTGGTGGTTTGTGGGAAGAGCATAAGGTGGAGGATGTAGCTACTATTGAGGCTTGGGAGCGCGACAAGGCGCTTGTAACCAGGTTTTATAATCAGCGGCGAAAACAGGTAATGGAGGCTAGTCCAAACAATGCCCACAAGGTTATTGCGGAATTACAAAATGATTTTGATGTTCAAGTTATAACACAAAACGTTGATAATTTGCATGAGAGGGCAGGTAGCGAAAAGGTAATTCATTTACATGGGGAAATTATGAAAGCCAGAAGTACAATAGACCCTAATTTGGTTTACGATTTGAAAAAATGGGAGATTAAAATGGGGGATACCTGTAAACTGGGCTCCCAGTTAAGACCGCATATTGTCTGGTTTGGCGAAATGGTTCCAATGATGGAAATCGCCATAGAAAAAGTAATGGAATCTCAAATTTTAGTGGTTGTAGGAACTTCATTAAATGTTTATCCCGCAGCCGGGTTAATTAATTATGCAGCAGATAATATTGGTAAATGGTTAGTAGACCCGGGCAGCTTTAACCTGGATCATATTCAGAATTTAAAACACATAAAAGATACGGCAGTAAATGGTATGAGTGTTTTAAAAAAGGAGTTATTGGTTCTTAAATGATTATCTGTTAGAGTAGAGAATCTTCTGTTTTTCCAAACTGTCTAAAAACACCCTATATCGTTCCAGTTCTGATTTTAAATGATCTTCTGTTTGTCTTGCAGGACTAAAAGAAATAAATGGTTCTAGCACGGTCATTCCAGTGAAATAAAACATGCCATGATGTATAGGGAATAAAATTTTTGATAAATCCCCATTTTTACCTGTTTCTCCATAAGCTACTTCAGGACCACCTGTTGTAATGCAAGCAAATGCAATTTTATTTTTGTAAACCCCGCTATCATAAACGCCTTTACCGGCACCGTAAACCTTACCCATAGCAAATACTCTGTCAACCCAACCTTTTAAAATGGCAGGTAATCCAAACCACCATAAAGGAAAATTAAAGATAATAATGTCGCTCTTTTCAAGTTTGTTCATTTCGGTAACTAACTCCTCAGTAAACAGATTATGATTGAATGCGTTAACTTGTTCTAATTGATACTTAAAAAAGTCGTGATTAGCTAATTCTTTAAAATCATGTTTTCCTCCAACCGGATTAAAGTTCATTTTATACAAATGACTTGTTTCCACTGAAAACCCTTTTGATTTAAAGTAATCCGTAGCGCTTTTAAACAAACTGTGGCAAAAGGATTTGTCTTCAGGGTGCGCGTGTATAATTAGAACTGATTTCATCATGCGGTTATTTTCATTAGCTTTCTATTTGGGAGTTCAATGTAAAATGTGCTTCCTTTCATTGGTTCGGAAAATAGTTTTATTTCTCCATTCATCCTTTCAACTGTATCTTTTACGATATATAAACCTAATCCGCTTCCTGCATCATTTTTATTAGCGTTTGCTCTAAAGAACAATTCAAATACTTTATCAGCATATGATTGGTCAATTCCAATACCATTATCCGTTACCGCTATTGTGCATTTATTGTGATCAACTCTAATTTTTACGAAAATTTCTTGATTCTTAATAGAAGGATTCTGATATTTTATAGCATTAGAAATTAAATTTTCAAAAATTATTTCTAGTCTTACCGGATCGCCGAAAAACTGATCATCTTCAATTACCTCTGTATTAAAATTGATTTTTTTTGACCCTTCGCTTAGTAATAACCATGTCTCTTCAATTATACTTGTAAAGTTTATTTTTGAGTGTTTTAACTCAGAGCGATCATTTCTAAAATAATCGAGAAGACGTTTAATGTACCCATCCAATTTGATTACTTTTTCTTCAATCAATTCAAAGTAGTTTGAGGCTACCTTCAAATCAGGTGTGCTCTTGGTTATTTCAATTAGACCTAGAATTGAAGTGAGAGGAGAACGTAAATCATGACTAACGCTGTAAACAAATTTGTTTAATTCGAAGTTAGCTTTTGTTAAAGCCTCATTCTGAATTTTTAATTCATTCTTATAGTTAAAGGCGGCTTCGCAATTCTCTATAACTAATTTTAGTTTTTCCCAATCCCACGGCTTATGTAAAAATTTGTATATCTGACCTCTGTTAATTGCACTTTCCAATAGTTGCAAATCTGCGTATGCAGTGATAAGAACACGTATGCTATCCGGGAAAATTTTTGAGACTCTTTCAAGAAATTCTATCCCCGTAGTACCTGCCATTTTTTCGTCCGAAATAATGATTTCGATTTTATTGAAGTTAAGAAACAGAAGAGCCTCATCAGCGCTTGTAAATGTGTAGATTTCATATTCTCTCCTAAAGTAAGCTTGGAAAGCCTCTAAATTGTATTCTTCATCATCAACAAATATTATCTTGGGTTTACTCATTACCTATCTAATTTTAACTTCAAAGTTATAAATATTTTAGTCCCTTTACCAAGTTCACTTTCAACACTAATTTTTCCTTGATGTTCTTCAATTATTGAGTAAACGATTGACATCCCAAGTCCTGTCCCTTCTCCAACATCTTTGGTAGTAAAGAAAGGGTCAAATATTTTACGTTTTGTTAACTCAGTCATTCCAATACCGTCATCTTCAATCAATACTTTTATCATTCCATCTTCATGTTTACATTCTATGTTAATCATGCCTGAATCTTTATTTTTTACCTTAATAGCATGAATAGCATTCGTTAGAATATTCATCAATAACTGATTGATTTTACCCGGGTAGCATTCAATCTTCGGTAATTCTGTAGGAGAAAAAACTATTTTAATATAGTCTGGTGTAGCGCTTTTCAATAATAGTAAAGTAGATAGAATACCTTCTTTAATGTCGTATAAGTTAGCTTCATTTTCTTCAGTTCTGGAGAAAGTTCTCAGGCTGCTAACAATAGAGCTAGTTCTTTTTGCACCTTCCTCAATACCATTTAGTAAAATCTCGATCTCATTAACTATTAAATTGTAATCAACTTGATTTTTTACCTGTTTTGCTTTGTCAATAAGGTCACCAATTTTTGATTCATGAATCAAAGCCTCATAAGTGTTGATGATATTTTGCAGGTCTTTTATATCAAGTTTTAAAGGACGGATATTTCCGCTTACAAAGTTGATTGGGTTGTTTATTTCGTGGGCTACACCGGCTGTAAGCTGACCAAGTGAAGCCATTTTTTCATTATTGACTAATTGAACCTGTGTAGTTTTCAAATCTTGCAAGGCGATTTCCAAATCCTTTGTTCTTTCTGCAACTTTTTGTTCAAGGATTACATTTTGCTCTTTTATTAAGCGCTCATTCTCCTGTATGGCTTTTATCTTTTCAAGTTGGCTATTTTCCTTTTCCCTTTTTAAAATGTTAATTCGATCGGCTAATGCAAAGGAAAGCAGAATAGTTTCCAATGCAGAACCAATTTGCATAGTATAACGTGTGAAATTATTATATGGAATTACCCCCAGGTCTTTTAATACAAACAATATAATGCCAATCAAAAAGATTGACCAAGCAATCAAAAAGAATTTAGCCGGTTTAAAACCTTGCCTTAATCGAATAATTGGTGTGATAAGCATGAACATGGAAACAGACATTGCTGTTATCTCCATAAGTTTTTGACTTACTTCAATTTTATTAATGAAATTAAAAATTAAGCTAAATATATATGCTAACACAAAGAATAGCATGATTCGGAAATACCAATTGTTACCAATTCTAATCTTTAAAAAATCAAGCATAAAAATCATCCCGGATACCCCAACTAAACATGGAAATACAATTAAACTTTGTCTCGCAAGTCCTGGAAGCTCAGGCCATAAGTATTGAAATGTATAGCCTTGAGTAGAAGTTTGTGTCAGCAAAATAAGTGCGATGTATATCACGTAATTAAGGAATACACGGTCATTAGTAGAAAAGTATAAAAAGAAATTGTAAAGCAATATAGACAGCATTATCCCTACATAAAACCCGGATAATAATCCCTTATTCTTTGTATATGTAAGAACAGCGTTGCTTGTGCCAATATATAACGGAATTTGTATTCCTTCATTCGATTTTAGTTTTAATAGTATAGTTCTAGATGAGTCTTGTTTAATGTTTAGTTTGAAAATAAGGTCCGGGTCGTCATATTCTCTTTGTTGAAAGGAATTATACTCGCTAATTACTATAGGTGCGTCAAATGTTGAGTCTGGCATTAGGACATAAAGTTCTGCATGATCGATCATGGCATTTTTTATTAGGAGGAGCAATTGGTCAGCTTCAGACTTATTTTCTATTGAAATTTTTAACCAGTGCGTGTGATTGGATATTCCAAAATTGAGAATGGAATTTGAGCTGTCTTTGTCAAATTTTTTTAAAATTACTTTTTCAGGACTCAAATCAGACTTTGTGTCCAAATAATGATATACCTGCTTAACGGGTTGAATACTTTTTCCGGTATATGTGTGCGTGACAACATTATTAGAAACACCGAAAAAATGAACTGAAAGGAAAAGAAGTATTGTTATGTAAAAATTAGCACTCATTACTTAATTTAATTCGGGATAAATAAGGTTATAGTGAATAGTACTTAGGTTATTTCCAGTGCTTTCATTTATTATTTGCACAGGGTTCAATCTTAAATTAATCATAATTGATTTGTCCGGCTCCAAAGCAGTATGTAGATTTTCTGAATCAAGAATACCAACTACATGTGCTTTTAAATCATCTGACGGATAAGGAAAACTTCCATTTTTTCCGACTGAGTCGTCAACTACAAAACCAACTTGTCTAAACATACTCATTGTATTCTCTCCGCAGATGCCAATCATTGTTTTAAACTTTAATTGATTTGTGGTAGAAATAGCAGCTCTGACTAAATATGGCCCTATGCCCCAGCCACGAAGTCTGTTGTCTACCCATAAGCCATTCAATTCGCCAATTCCACCATTAAGCAAAAATTTACTTACTATTTGATGGATTTTACTATCCATTTTTGAAATTGCCTTTTCAACCGGTAACTCAGTCTTTCCATCTGCAATTTGAATTCGAATCCCTCCTAATAGTTCATCACTGCCTCTTTCTTTGATGACAACACAATACATATTGGGATTATCAAACCAATAGTTGTTATTAGACGTAATGTTTGAAATGCCAAAATCAAGTAATACTTTGGCATGGCCAATTCTATATTTTTCACAAAGGTCCCTTCTTTTAATTGCCATGAAAGCAAACATTTCAAATATTTTTACGTTTTGCTTTTGAATAATCTAAAAATATATTATCGATTTTGTATCTTTTTCTTTTTGTCATTTCATTGTCTTTGGTTTTGAAGACCCGCATTAAAAAGAGAGGTATTTCATTCTTTTTTAATTTAAACAGTTTGTTTAATCTTTTTCTAATGTCAATTAATTCTGCTGTATGTTTTTCAAAATTTTTGAAGTTGTTTCCGGTTAAGTACAAGTGCAAGAATGTATTTATAGACATTGGTTGAGCAGAAATTGATTCCCTTGTTATTTCCAACCAAAAGTTCTGTATTAACCTGCCTTTTTGAATTATTTCCTGTTTATCCAGACTTGAAGCTTTAAACAGTATAAAACAGCTGCTATTGTTAATAGCGTTTTTAGACATTTTACCAAACGCACTACCTAAATTCCAATCATCGATTAATTTAATTACATCTTTATTTTTCGCAACATTAAACCCAACACTTTCTGTTGGAGTTAAGGGTAGCGTGTTAACGTCGATACCGTCATTTCTTGCATTATTTTCTGCTTCAGACCAGCAAAATTCCTTTACAAAGTGTTCATGTGAAAAAGGATTAGAAATGTAAATGCGGTCAATTTCAGACAAAAGAAATTTAAGTTCTTGATAATTGGTTTTGTTATTGTATAACAAGTTTGCCTCATCAAATATAGATGGAATATTTTTACTAAGTTTTTTTTCGAAATTATTGTTTAGCGGTATAACTTGATTAATCGTCCTGTTTGTAAATCTTTTTGAAATGTATTTATTCAGTTGTGATTTCTTTCCTTTAATATCTGTCCTTTCAAAAGATATTCTTGCAATAATATTTTTATCTTCTCGCGAAGGAAAATATTTTAATGTTGGTTTTATGTAGTTATCATCGCAATACACAGCAAGGTTTTCCAGTGCTGCGCCAATGGCTATATAAGAGGCTGCGTCTTTGTAATTTAAGACCGGGTTAATGCTGTAGTTATCATAAATTAAGTAGAGGTAGCCATTTTTTAATATCCATTTCCAAGGTTGACAATTTCCTCCGGATGGAGCTAGACACGCATGTTTAACAATCTCTTTAATTTGTTTAGTTGAGAGAACAGATTTATTAGAGTCAGTTTGAGATAGTTTTACTTTTAAGCCCTTGGCTTTAACAATATCAAAAGATTCATTTTTCTTTTTTAAATCTATTGAATTGTCTTCATTAATCACGTCATCTAAATCAACGATATATCTACCGGATTTTCTTAAGTTTCCCAGAAGTATCCTTCGGCAAACGTCCGTACTTATACCACCTCCTAAAATAACTCCGGAAGCTAATTGTGGCCAAGTGGTAATTGTTTGCTGTATTTCAAGCATTGAGGCTTTTAGCCTTGTTGTGCACGTATCGATGCCAAGCATTGGCAGTAAATAAGGGACTTTTTCCTCATTTGTTTTGGCCTCTTTTGCCTTGTTTAAGTCTAAGTGGTCAATTAATCCATGCATTAAAGGATAATTCGGATCAATATCATAACGTTCAATATCCGTGGTGCCTCTGTCACTAGAATTCATGACTACAGCTACTTTATATTTTTTTGCATATTGTCTTGAAAATATCTTAGCGTATAGGCCGTCACAAACCTCTACACAAATATTTAGCTTTCCGTTTTTTGTAAAAAAGTCCTTTACATTTTTTTCAGTCAATCCATCTGGAAAAACAGTAACTTTAAGAAAAGGGTCTATTTCGGCAATTTCTCTGGCTACAACAATGACCTTTTTTAGATTAAAGTCAGGCAACCCGGCTTGAATGCGATTTAAATTGGACAATTCAATTACATCGAAATCCGCTAATCTAATTTCTCCACAAATTCTTTCCATTGCAATAGTTGTTGCAATTGCCTTTCCTACCGATAATCCAACAACTCCAATTATTTTTTTTGAAAGTACCTTTTGCTCCTCAGGAGTGATTTTGTATTGGTTTCTATTCGTTCTAACCTGAATGAATTCTTTTTCATCTAACGAATGAACCAAAGTGTTTAACCACGGGTAATAAATCCAGACGCCATAATTGTCAAGCTTGATTTTTCCTATATGTTTTTTAACAAGTTTTTTTTTCTGAAATTCCGAAAGTGTTTTAGACGGATTTTGCAACTTTATTAATTCTTCTAATTGTCCCTGAATTTCATCAGATATTCTAATTTCAGGATGTTTAACTAAAAGGATTTTAAGTTTTTGATAATCAGAATTTTTATATACTCTAAAAAACAGAGGTTTGTATGTAGTGCTGTTTGCTGTATGGGTTATTATATCAGTAAAAAGTGCCATAGTTGATACTAGGCACAAGTTAATCAAAAAAGAAACACTTATCTTAGTGATGTAAGATTTTTTGTAAATTCGTTCATATCTGATGACTGAAGACATTTTAAATATTAGAATTTTATATGTTGATGATGAAGAGAATAATTTAAAATCTTTTCACGCAACTTTCCGACGTGACTTTGAAATTCACACAGCTGTTTCTGTAGACGATGCGCTTATAATACTTCAATCAAATGATATCCATGTGTTAATTACTGACCAAAGAATGCCTGGAAAATTAGGAACAGATTTTTTGCAAATTTCTAAGGCAGAATTTCCTTTAACCACAAGATTGCTTTTGACTGGTTATTCGGATATGGAAGCTTTAACAATTGCAGTTAATTCTGGAGAGATTTTTAGATATCTTCAAAAACCATGGGAAATGGAGTCTTTGAAAAAGACAATAAATGAATCTTACTTGGTTCATAAATTTAAAAAGGAGCAATTGGAAAAAGCTGAAAAATTGCAAATAACCAATGAACAACTTGAATTTATGTTACGACAGAAATTAATTTCTTAATCGCAACTCTTTGCTTCTTTAATCGTGATTAATTCCTTATTTGATACAATTTTTTTGATTCCTGACAATAACTCTTTATAGGTTATATCAGTTAAATTACTATCTTCTATGCAGTAATTCACTTCACCTTCTCTTCCCCAATTCTTTTTTGTTACAAGTAGAGAGATAATATATTTTTTTTCGAAAGAAGAAAGATATTTATCTAACTCCCCTTTAGTTTCTTGGTCAATTCCGCCACCTTTACTCTGAAAGCTAATAATGATATACTCTGCGCCATTATTTTCAATAGCGATTGAGCCAGAGGAATTTTCAGCTTTAACGTGTTTACTCTCGGTGTTTTTGGATTTACTTTTGCAGGACGAGAATAAAACCAATACACTAATTGAAATGAAAAGGAATATTCTTATCATAACTAAGGTTTGTAATATTTTTTAGCTTCAGGCATGAAGGCTTTCAAATCGTTTATACGTCTTTCATCACTGGGATGAGTACTTAAAATTTCGGGCGGTTTACCGCCACCGCCTGCAGCCATTCGTTCCCAAAATCCAATAGCTGCTTCAGGATCATAACCTGCCATGGCAGCAAAAATTAAACCCATTTTATCGGCTTCTGTTTCATGCTTACGACTGTAACTTAACATACCCAACTGAGAACCAATTCCAAATGATTGTAAAAATAATTGTTGAGTGGCTTGAGGTTTTTGAGACAAAGCAACAGAAAGCATTGCTCCTCCAAATTGAACCAATAAACCCTGGCTCATCCTTTGATTACCATGTCTTGCAACTGCATGAGCTACTTCATGTCCCATTACAACTGCTAAACTCTTTTCATCTTGAGTTACAGGCAAAATCCCTGTGTAAACTACCACTTTCCCACCGGGCATACACCAGGCATTTACGGTATTTTCATCTACTACATTAAATTCCCAGGTATATCCTGCCAGATGTTTACTTAATCCTTTATCTGCATAGTATTTTTCTACCGCTTTTTGGATTTTAATACCACAATTTCTAACCAATTGTGTTCTGTCATCTGTATCAGGAAGTTTTGAATGTTCAGCTAAGAATTTTTTATACTCTGCATCACTCATTGTCATCAATTCAGATTCCGGAACTAAATTAAGTCCAACTCTTCCTGTAACAGCATTTCGATGACAAGATGTTATTACAAGAATTAGTAATAAAACGATAATCGAGAAATGTTTTTTCATAAGATTAATTTTGTTCTATTTGGGCTGTTAAACCACTTTCAAGCAAAGCTTCACAAATGGGCTTTAATTTCTTAAAGCTGCCATTTTTGACTGAGCATTTGCCGTTATAATGAATAATATATGTGCATTGTGTTGCTTGTTCGGGTTGGTGTTCGCAATACTTCATTAAAGTTTCAATTACATGATCAAAAGTATTGAAATCATCATTGTATACTACAATTGTTTTATCTTTTTGTTCTTTTAATAAAACCTCTTCTTCTAATAAAATTTCTGTGTCTAAATCGTAATTGTTTTTCATACTATATTATTTTGCAGGTAATAAAGTTGCTTTACATTCACCAAAACCAATTCTCATATCGCCTTTTCGACAATAACCTTTTAACGTGATTGTGTCATTGTCATTAACAAACTTTCTTTCTGAGCCATCTTTTAATTTAATGGGTTTGGTTCCTCTCCAAGTTAATTCCAAAAAGCTGCCATACTCTTCTTGTTTAGGGCCACTGATTGTGCCGCTTGCCATCATATCACCAACATTAATATTACAGCCGTTTATTGTATGGTGTGCTAATTGTTGTTCCATTGTGTAATACATGTATTTATAATTACTTGTAATTACTCTCTCTGATTCTCCACCTTGAGGTTGAATGTAAACTTCTAAATTCAAATCTACATTTTTGTTGCCTTTATATTGAAGATAGGGTAGAAGTGGAGGGTCTTGTTTGTAACCTTCAACTCTGAAAGGTTCCAATGCTTCTAATGTAACTATCCACGGAGAAACCGTACTCGCAAAATTCTTGGCTAAAAATGGCCCCAAAGGAACATACTCCCAAGTTTGAATATCTCTTGCGCTCCAATCATTGAATAAAACCATTCCAAAAATATAATCATCAGCTTTATCAACAGGTACAGAATCTCCCATCTGAGTTGACTTACCAATTACAAATGCGGTTTCTAATTCTATATCTAATAATTTACATGGACCAAATACAGGAACATCAGAATCAGCAGGTTTCATTTGTCCTTTAGGCCTATGAAATGAATGGCCGCTTACGCATATGCTACTTGCCCTTCCATGGTATCCAACAGGAATATGCTTCCAGTTAGGTAGTAAGGCATTATTTGGGTCACGAAACATTGTTCCAACATTGGTTGCATGATCAATGCTGCTATAAAAATCTGTATAATCACCAACTTTTACAGGCATTAACATTTTTACCTCAGATTGCTTTTTGAAAACCCGATTGTATAAATCTGAATCAGTCTTGAGAACAGAATTTTCATCACTTAATAATTGAATTAGTTTTTCTCTAACTTTATTTGTTACTGGTTTTCCTAAAGCAATAAAATCATTTAAATACTCTTGGTCAAAAACCGTTCTGTTGATGTCGAAAACATCTTTGCTTTCTAATTCAAATAAATCAATGATATAATCACCTATCGCAGAACATGCATGGTGTTTAGTGTTTGAATCAGAATATATTCCAAATGGAATGTTGTAAATTGCGAAGTCGCTGTTTTCAGGTATATTAAACCAAGTTGTCATTTTAATTTTTTATTCTGGTTAGTAAATTGCTTTTTAAATCTTCTTTAATTTGAGAATTCCCTTTCGTGTCGCTTTCTAAAATGTGAATCGCTTTAATAATTTTATCCTCATTATAATATTCTTCCATACTTAAGGCAACAGTTGAAGATTCAAGCGCAATCATGTAATCAGGATGGCAGGCAGTTTCAATAAAAAATAGAAACTCATCTTTAAAGTCTAAGCCGCTTTCCCAGCAAGCGGCCAATAATACCGCTTTGTCTAAGTTGTCTTCAGCCTCCATTATCCCATTAATTAACAATTTCTTTTCGTTATTTTTTTTGAGAATCTTGAGACATTCATCCTTGTATTCTCTGTCGATGTTTGGATTTAATAAATTAATCATTGCGTCTAAACTATCTTCAGAATATGTTTTATCAGTGCTTAAGGAAATTGTAAGTGTTTGATATTTATCTTTATCAAATAGCTTTTCTTGACTAAAACTGTTTTCATCTAATAAATCATCTACGCTCATAACAATTGTTTAAGTATTTCTTCAATTTCAATTCCTTCAGCTTCTGCTTTGTAATTCTTTACAATTCTGTGTCTGAGTATTGGGATTGCTATCGCTTTGACGTCTTCAATATCCGGACTAAATTTCCCGTTAAT
>JBFWYJ010000027.1:0-15600 GCA_050186555.1 Bacteroidia bacterium | reverse complement strand
TTCATCAACATTGGTTAAATTGAAATTACCTGCAACCACCAAACTTCTGCTTTTCCAATTATTTTGTTTTCGAAACGGATGACAACTATGAATAGTATTTCCTCCGAAAGTACCATACCTTAAGTGGCCTAAAATCATTTCTCCCAAAAAAGGTATGTTTTCTTTTTGCCAATCTGCGCTTTTGTATTGTTCTGGGTGTTTCTTTTGAGCCTCAATGAACAAATCATTAATTGTGCCAAATATATGTTGAGTTGCCTTATTCTCAACAGACCGCATCCTGTCGATGTAATTATAACCAGGTTCGGTATCAAGTTTAATCGTTGCAACACCGGCACCATCCTGACCGCGATTAATCATTTTCTCCATGATCTGGTACATCTTATGTAGGCCATATCTTGCAGAACCATATTTTGACTTATAGTAGCTGTGCGGCTTTAATAACCTGATAAAGGCAACACCACATTCGTGTTTAATTGCATCGCTCATATGCGCATTTGTAGCGGAAAACGGCAAAGTTAAAGGTTTATATTGTATTTTAACAGAGAGTATTTAACAAATATGTAACCAACACAGAACATTTGTTTGAAACAAAGGGTTTTTTGCTTAAATTTGAGCGTATATTATGTTCTAATTATTTTTTATGGGTATGCTAAAATTTAGAGCTTACGCGCTGTTGTTTTTTGTTAATTTTTTACTGATTAACCATTTAAACTCTCAGTCGGCAGTAGCAATTGCATTGAATGAGTATCAGGTAACAAACACTACTAATTCCAATTTAGATAATTATTTTCAGCCGTCGGATTGGGTAGAACTCTATAACAATCATACTGCTACAGTAAGTTTGGCTGGTTATTATTTAAGCAACGAGAGAACGAATCTTAAAAAGTGGCAATTTCCAAGCACTTTCACAATGAACGTTGGCCAGTATTCTGTGATTTGGATGAGCGGAAGAAATGAATCTAAAATCATTAATGGTTTACATCATTGCCATACCAACTTTACTATTGACCAATGTAAAAACCAGTGGATTATTTTAACTGCACCTAATGGCGTAGTAAGAGACTCTATTTTCGTACAAAAAACCAAAGAAAATCACACACGTGGAAGAATGAATGGGATGACAGCCGATTATTCAACCGTTGGTGTTTCTGCTTGGCGAGTTTATACAGCGCCAACATTTTCGGCAATAAATAATCTTCCTGCTTATATCGATTACTGCCCAACCCCGCAGTTTACAGAAAAAGCCGGTATTGGGACAGTCACTACACCTACATTTGAGATTTACACACATTGGGAGGGTGCTCTAATTGATACTTCTTGTTACCGAGTGTATTTTACTACTGATGGTAGCGACCCAACACCTTTCCCCCCAAGCATTGAATACATCGACCCCGCTACTCCGCTTATTGTTCCTCCAACTCAGCTGACAATGTTTAGAGCAATATGTTACCCTAAGATAACGTCAACGCTTTCACCTGCATTTCAACCTTCTTATTGTGAAACGAATTATTTACCGAGTTTTATTCAAACAAATACCTATTTCTGCGAAGCAGGCGTGCTGGAACCTGATTTTTCTAAAGACTATGGTGTGCTTTCAATTGCTATTCATTCAACGAGTGCAAATTGGTTTCAGGTGGGTACTCCCGCTGCTTCTGTTCATGTTGAATATTTCGATATGAAATCAGGCAAAGAAAAGAAATTTATTACTGAGGGTTATGCTCAGATGTCTAAACCTGTCAATGAATCGTGGCTGTCTTTTCAAAAAGGTTTTGATTTGAACATTGATGACAGGAGAGGTTTTGGTTGTAATTTTGAGTATCCTGTTTTTAACGTTAATGAACTGGGTGTAAGCACCCGTACAGTATTCAATACTTTACAAGTCTCAGGTGGTGATTTTGAGGCGCATTCTGCTCCTGCTTCTTTCACTGCCTCCGGGTTATCTGAAGGAACTGCAATTAGAGATGTATTCATGCAAACGCTTGCCGCCAAATATAATATTGATGTAAATCCACTTCATATCAAACCTGTGAGAGTATTCATCAACGGTAAATATGTTGGCGCATACAATCTGAAGGAAAAGTATGATGTTTACTATGAAGAATTTTATAATAAACAAACTGAAAAAGAAAAAACAACCATGCTATTCTATCATAATGGCGAGGGTTCTGTCAATACGCATACATCAACAAATAATTGGAAAGGGTCTCCCCTGGTTGATACCTATAGTTTCACAACATCCTACCCCCTTAACACAAATAATGTAAACCAATTCTCTCAAAACTACGTTACATTAAAATCAAGGTTGAACATTCCTAACTTTATTGATTATAGTATTCTAAATAGTTTTGCCCAAAACAGTAATTTATATAATTACAATATTGCTATGGCAAAAGGCTCTAATACACTAACTGGAGGAGGAAAATGGCATCACTATCTTTGGAATACACCAGCTGTGTTTCAATATACTGCAATAGCTTTGAATAGTTTAATATACAATACTGCAATCTCTTCACCTTGTGCAATTTCTCAACCAACTTATCCTATTAGTCCAAATGGTTATAATGGCCAAGGAAAAATGTTTTGGTCATTGATGGATAAGAACGGTGGAAATGCAGAATTTAGAAGAGATTATTTGATGCGTTACCAAGATTTATTAAATGGTCCATTGTCATGTGACTATTTATTAAGTCATTGGGAAACGATCAATAATATCTACAGGGATGAGATGAAGAAACACGAAGACCCTGGTACTCCACCACTTCCTGGAGCATTTGTTACACAAACTGATTTTTGGGATACAAATATGGCTGTCCTAAAAAGAGCTATTCTTGCTCGTTGTGAGCATGTTCCTAAATCATTTACACAATTTGTATCCTGTTATGGGTTAGTTGGCCCATACAATATAACCGTTGATGTTGAACCAGCCGGTGCAGGTACTGTTAAGTTGAATACAGCTACCCTGCCTAATTACGTGTGGAGCGGTAATTATTTCAAAGGACCAATGTCTTTTAAGGCAACTCCGATTGACAGCAATTATGTTTTCGACCATTGGGAACTTGAGAATCATACGGAAACAACAGGAAGGCCCCTTAGTTTGGATTCTATTGGAATTAATTTTAGTAATCCTAATGGTGAAAAAGTTGTTGCGGTATTTACAGACAGGCAGAATGACGCCGTATTACCAACAGGTTTCTCTCCGAATGGAGATGGTAATAATGATGTGTTTGGCATTTTAGGTGCAGGTAAATACGCACGCGAATTTGAAATGCGTATCTGGAACAGATGGGGACAAGAAGTATTTGTTTCTAATGACCCAACGATGGGATGGGATGGGAACTTTAATGGAGCGCAGGCACAAACAGGAGTTTATGCTTACCTAATTACCTATAAAAACATTTTCAACGAAACCAAAGTATTAAAGGGTAATGTTACCCTGATACGTTAACAGCATTATAAGATTTTATGAAAACAACTAAACTTATACTTTTCGCACTTTTAGTTTTGAGTTTGACTACTGTTAATGCTCAGGATATTCATTTTTCACAACAAACTGAAGCGCCATTAAATTTAAACCCTGCCTTTACAGGGTTTTACAATGGGCATTTTAGAGCCAATGTAAATTACAGAAACCAATGGCAGGCAATGGGTAAAGCTTTTCAAACCATGAATGTGACTGCTGATGCAGGTTTATTCAAAAGTAAGAGGCGCAAGACTTTTCTAGGACTAGGTATTCAAATATTTCAAGATAAAGCAGGAGCAGCTAACTTAAGAAAAACCCATGCCTTAATTAATTTAAGCGGTTTGGTAAAAATCAGTAAACGTTCTGTTCTAAGTGCTGGTATTTGCGGAGGGGCTATTGGCACCAATGCTAACTACGACAAACTCACATTTGCCAGCCAGTTCGATGGAAATGAAATGGACGCAGAAGCAAACAATCAAGAAAAAGTAAATTTCCGTTCATTTACTACAACAGATTTTGGGGCAGGCATCGCATATGAAGTAGGTTCTGTAAAAGTTGATCAAGATCACGATGATGAAATGAAGGTTAGAATTGGATTAGCTGCATATCATCTTAATAAACCTAAACAAGAATTCTCAGCTGGTGCGAGCTATCGATTACCGATACGTTATGTTGCTTCCATTATTTCTTCTATAGATTTTGAAGACACAAAATTGACTGTTACACCTACTTTCATTGCTCAGAAACAAGGGGGTAAATATGCCGAATTACAAAAAACTTATGCCGTTAGGGGAGGTTTTGAATTTTACGGTGGTTCTTATTTAAAATTAAGAATGGCAACAGGTACAAAAGTAACTGGAGAAAAAACCCAAAACGCATTTGGATTAGGCTTGTTTTACCGATATAAGGACGCATTAGTTCCAGCAATCTTAGTTGAATTAGGTGACTATGCTTTTGGTTTATCCTATGATCTTAATATTTCAGGTTATAAAGCGGCTTCTAAATTAAATGGTGGTTTTGAAGTAAGTTTAAGATACAATAAACTTACCAATAATTTATTTGCTACTCGTGGAGAATACTAAAGTTGGAATCACCAATTTTTGTGAACCCATAACATGAAGAAATCCTCGTTAATTATTATTACGGTTCTTGTCGCACTTATTGCTGCATCTGTATTGATATTTAAGAAAAAAGGAAACCTCTCCACTTTAGATGAAGACTCCAGAAACTTTAAATACACAGACACTGCCTCTATTACTAAAATATTTATGGCAGATAAAAACGGTCGTCAATGTACGCTAAACAGAACAAAGGAAGGTTGGGTTGTAAATGACAAATTTAAAGTTCGTTCAGACGCTATTCTCACTTTATTAGAAACCATTAAGCGTGTAGAAGTCAAAAGGCCTGTTGCTCGTCAAGCTAAAGTTGGAACATTAAAAGTATTGGCCTACAGAAGTATTAAGGTTGAAATTTATTCTAATGACGATTTGGTAAAACAATATTACGTTGGGCATGAGACTCCAGACGGTGAAGGCACACACATGTTACTTACCAATTTAGACACAGAGAAGAATTATGACGACCCATACGTAGTTTTTATTCCCGGATTTACTGGTTTTTTAAACACAAGATATATCGTTGAAGAAAAGTTATGGCGTGATTTAAATGTCATTAATTTTACTCCGGATAAACTTAAAAAAATACAATTTACCAATTTAGCAAAACCAGACAGTTCGTTTGCGATTAATATAGTTAATACTAAACAGTTCGCTTTATTTGACTTCAAAAACCAACAATTGACATTTCCGGAAATGAAAATGAAACAGTATTTATCCTATTTTCAGAACTTAAATGCTGAGGCCATTTTTACCAGTACTGATAAGCACACGGCGGATTCTTTGGGTGCAACAAAACCATTTAGCACGTTTATGATTATTGACAATAATGACAAACAACATTTGTTCGAATTCTTTCGTAAATATCCGAACGTTGCTAAAAATGCTGATTATGGCGTTCTATACAAATATGATCCGGATAGACTCTATGTGAGATTTGATAATAAAAAAGAATGGGCTGTTATTCAGTACTACGTTTTTGGAAAATTGTTTATTACACCACAATACTTTCAAGAAGACGTTACTGTTAAAAACTAACTTAAAACTCATACGCCCAAAAAAAGGGCTTTTTTTAGGGTAACACTACCTTTAACGGATAAATTTTAAATTATGAATTTTGTAGTATCTGCAACTACGTTATTAAAGCATTTAAAAGCCATAAGTGGTGTATTAAGTTCAAATAACACAATACCTATTTTGGATTGCTTTTTGATGGAAGTTAAAAAAGGGGAATTGACTATTTCTGCTAGTGATATGGAGACAGCAATTACTACCTCTTTAAAAGTTGAATCTAATAAAGATGGCGTTATTGCTATTCCTGCAAAAACTTTAATGGAAGGTTTATCAAATTTACCTGAGCAACCTGTCTCATTTATTGTTGACATGAACAAATATTCAACAAAAATGAAAACGGATAATGGCGATTACAACATCAGTGGCCATAATGGAGATGATTACCCAAAAATGGCTAAGATTGAATCTCAAAGCTCCATCGTGATTAAAAGTGACCTATTAGCATCTGCAATTAACAAAACCATTTTCGCAACAGGCAATGATGATTTACGTCCGGTAATGAATGGTGTTTTCTGTCAGTTTAATGAAAACAATACCATTTTTGTAGCAACAGATGCTCATAAATTAGTCCGTTACATACGTAATGATGCAAAAGCGGGAACAACCGCTTCATTTATTTTACCTAAAAAACCGCTTAATGTTTTAAAAAATCTCTTAGCCGGCATAGATGATGCTGTAAAAATTGATTTCAACAAAACAAATGCATTATTTAGTTTTGGAAATATTATTTTGTCTTGTCGTTTAATTGATGGTAAATATCCAAACTACGAAGCTGTTATTCCAAAACAAAATGCCAATAAATTAACCCTTGACAGATCTGCTTTTTTGGGTGCTTTAAAGCGTATTAGCGTGTTTGCTAATAAAGCTACTCATCAAATTCGATTAAAGGTTACAGGTAGTCAATTAACGATTAACGCAGAGGATTTAGATTTTGCTAATGAAGGGCATGAGACGTTAACCTGTACTTATGTTGGTGAAGACATGGAAATTGGATTTAATTCCAAATTTCTTATTGAAATGGTAAGTAATATGGAAGTTGATGAAATTATTTTAGAAATGAGTGCTCCTAACAGAGCGGGAATTTTATTGCCTAATAATGCAGCAAATCCCTCCGAAGATTTATTAATGCTGGTGATGCCAGTAATGCTGAATAATTAATAATTAGAAACTTAAATTAATCCGACTTTGCTGTCGGATTTTTTTTTGGTAGCTGTTTTATGATTTTATTATTCTGTAAAACAATATCCTCCATCCCATTCGTAATGACTAAAAATGGTACAGATAAAACTAAATTATAGCGTAAAATCTGCTCAAGTGTAATGTTATCCAGCTTAATATGCGGAGCTTTGCATTCAACAATTACTTCAGGATTTCTTTTGATATCGAATACAACTATATCATATCTTTTTGACGTATTATTTAAAACTATTTCCTTCTCAAGTGAAATTAGTCCCTTTGAATAACCTAATACATTTGTCAAATAATAAACATAATGCTGCCTGACCCATTCTTCCGGTGTTAGCACCAGCCATTTTCCACGTATTTCATCAAACACTAAAAACTTATCATTCTCAGATTTCTTTATTCTTAACGGAGCATTAGGATATTTTAATGTCGGAAACAAAACGTATCTTTATAAAGCTAAGATAAAATTAATACGAATTAGGTTAATGAAAACTAAATCCGAAATTGTAAACAATTGGTTGCCCAGATACACAGGAGTGTCACTAGATAAATTTGGCAAATATATCCTACTGGTAAACTTTGAAAATTATGTTCAGATTTTCGCAGAAACCTTTAAGGTAAAAATTGATGGGACTGATAAACCAATGTCTAGCGCAACTGCAAATAATATTACAATCATCAATTTTGGCATGGGTAGCGCAAGTGCTGCAACTATAATGGATTTACTTTCAGCAATAAAACCCAAAGCCGTTTTGTTTCTTGGTAAATGCGGTTCTCTGAAAAGGAAAATTAAAGTTGGTGAACTAATTTTACCAATCGCTGCAATCAAGGGTGAAGGAACCAGTAACGATTATTTCTCTCCAGAGGTTCCCGCACTACCTTCATTTAATTTACAAAAAGCCACTTCATATACCATTCGATTGAAGAAAAAAGATTATTGGACAGGAACGGTATATACAACCAACAGAAGGGTTTGGGAACATGATGATGAATTTAAAGCTTATTTAAATTCACTTCGGGCAATGGCAATTGATATGGAGACGGCTACCATATTCACAGTAGGATTCTTTAATAAAATTCCAACAGGGGCTTTGCTCCTTGTAAGCGATCAACCATTGATACCTGAAGGAATTAAAACATCTGTCAATGATAAAAAAGTGACGAGCAAGTATGTTAAGTCACATCTCCAAATTGGAATTGACGCTTTGAATGAATTACAAAATAGTGGTATCTCCGTAAAACATTTGAGATTTGAATAGTAGTGAAATAAATACACTTGATTATTATATTGAAGGCGTTTCAAATGGTGATATTACAATTTTAAGTAAGGCCATCACACTAATTGAATCGACAAAAGAACATCACAAGCAGCTTGCAATTGATTTACTGGATGCAATTATTCCTAAATCCGGAAACTCATTTCGGTTAGGTGTAAGTGGCGTTCCAGGTGTTGGTAAAAGTACTTTTATTGAAGCGTTTGGATTACATCTTGCAGAAAAAGGTTTTAAAATAGCCGTTTTGGCAATTGACCCCAGCAGCACTAAAACACATGGAAGTATTTTGGGCGATAAAACCAGAATGAATCAATTAGCTGTTCACCCAAACGCATTCATTAGGCCTACTGCAAGTGCCGGGAATTTAGGTGGTGTATCCCGAGCAACATATGAAACCATTTTACTTTGTGAAGCAGCAGGTTTTGATTTCATTATAATTGAAACCGTTGGTGTTGGACAAAGCGAGATAAGTGTTCAAAAAATGACTGACTTCTTTTTGTTGCTAATGCTCGCCGGTGCCGGAGATGATTTACAAGGTATAAAAAGAGGGATTATGGAAATTGCAGACGGCATCGTAATTAATAAGGCCGACGGTGATAATTTAATTAAAGCGAAAGCTGCACAAGCAGAGTATGCAAGTGCCATTCATTTATTCAATAAAGAGTCTGATGAATGGATTCCAAAAGTTTTGACATGCTCAAGTATAGAAAAAACAGGACTAGACAAGGTTTATGAAATGATTGAATCTTATATCAATCAAAGTAAAGTAAAAAACAGCATAAACATTAAAAGACAATCTCAACAAATTGAAATAATCCGAGAAGCGCTTAACAGCTATCTGATTTCAAAGGCTTATCAAGAATTCAATATTCCTTCTGAAATTGCCAAGATAGGGTCTAAAAATCGGATAAATCCATTCAAAGAATTAAACAATCTCATTAAACTTATTGAAAAATAAGCATCCTAAAACAATTTAACTTAAAATTCGTATTTCTTTAATAATAAGGATTACAAGGATTATTTATCTTTAAGTGTTGAAACGAATTTCACTTATATTTTTATTTTTTACTGCGCAAGTTCTTTTTGGTCAAAATGAATTTCCTGAAAACAAATTCAAATCTGAATTTGAAAAAGCATATTCTCTACATCCAAGCCTGCCAAAAGGAATTTTGGAAGCTGTTGCATATACTCAAACAAGATTTTCATTTATACAAAATGAAGAAAACAGTTGCGTTGGTTATCCTCAGACATTTGGTGTTTTTGGATTAATAGAAGATGGAAAAAATGTATTTAGAAATAATCTTTTAAATATTTCGCAATTAAGCGGTATTGACTTAATATCAATCAAATCGTCAACAGAAAATTACATTAACGCATATGCAACAGCTTATGAGTCTCTATATGCAAATAATGTCTTTAATTCTATAGAATCTCACTCATTAATAATATCTGCACTTTCAGAATTGCCAATAGATTCTGATTTAGTTAATAATTTCGCATTAAACAGTCATCTCTATCAAATTTTTGCTTTCCTTTCAAATAAAGATGCTGCAAGGCAGTATGGCTTTACGCCACATGAAATTGACTTCCGTTTGCTTTTTGGTGATAACTTGGATATTTTACAATCAAATAAAGTTACAATTGATAAAGATTCTGTTTTTAGTCAGAAATATACTTACCAATATCATTCCATAAACTCAACTGATTACCCGCCTGCAATTTGGAATCCTGCTGCTTCATGCAATTACAGTTCTAGAAATGGCACCCAAATATCAGCTGTTACTATCCATTTTGTGCAAGGTACTTATGCAGGATGCATTTCCTGGTTTAAAAATTGCAGCGCTAACGCCTCCGCACACTATGTTGTGCGAAGTTCTGACGGACAGGTTACGCAGATGGTTGCAGAAAGTTTGAAAGCCTGGCATGTAGGGAGTGAAAATCCATATACTGTAGGAATTGAGCACGAAGGCTATGTTTCAAGCATATCATGGTTTACCAACGCGATGTACCAATCGTCTGCAGATCTAACCAGAGATATTTGCCAAAGCAATAACATCAATCCTTTACGCACATATTACGGGCCATCTTGCAGTGGTTCATCCAGTCAATGTCAATTAGGAAATTGCACAAAAGTTAAAGGTCATCAGCATTACGCTAACCAATCTCATACTGATCCCGGACCTTTATGGAATTGGAGTAAGTTCTACAATTTGATAAACAACACCTACTCACCAAATTTATATACTTCTCTCAATAACGGATTTTATGACAGCGACGGACCAAGTAATAACTATACAAATGATGAAAGAATTTTCAGTCTGTTCACAAACACTACCGTTTCAAACATCAGTTTGAATTTTACTGCATTCAATATAGAATCAGGCTATGATAACATGTTTATTTATGACGGCGCGACAATTGATGATCCTTTAGTTGGACAATATTCCGGCAACAATGTTCCGCCACCGTTTACATCAACAACCAATAGTTTATTAGTAGAATTTCGTAGTGATTGCGGTACAGTGGCTTCCGGATGGGCAGCAACATACACTACAATTTCTTCTACACCAACTACAACAGACATTACGGCACCAACTACTATAGTTCAGGATAATGCAGCATGGCATACGCAGTCTTTTACAACCTCTATAGTGGACGCAGATAACTCCGGTGGAAGCGGTGTACAAAAAGGATATTATCAAGTAATTGATTTTGACGGAACAGAATGGCGTGCAAATTACAACAATGGTTTCTTTGCCGATAATTTTGACAATAGCATTCATCCTGAGTGGACTATTAAAACAGGAACTTGGTCGATAACCAACAATGCACTACATCAATCAGATGAAAATGGTACTAATAGCGGCAACACAAATATTTATGCGTCTTTAACTCAAACTTTATCAAATCGGTACTTGTATCATTTTTTAATGAAAATTGATGGTGCACAAACTAACAGAAGGGCCGGATTTCATTTCTTTTGCGATGAAGCGGATAGCAGTAATCGTAACAACAGCTATTTTGTTTGGTTTAGACTGGATGATCAAAAAATTCAGATTTACAAAACTCAAAATAACACCTTCGGTTCTCCTGTATTAGACCAAAGCTTATCGTTTATAGGTAATCAGTGGTACGACGTGAAAGTAATATTTGATAGAATTACAGGTAACTTAAACGTGTATTTTAATAATCAGAAGATAGCGGATTGGACTGATTCTAATCCGATAAGTTCCGGTAATTATATTTCATTTCGTTCCGGAAATGCCATTTTATCTATTGATGAGGTAACGGTGTACCGATCAAGATCAAACACAATTAATGTAAGTGTAGGTCCCGGAAACACCAACGATATCAGATATCAAAATCAAAACCCCACTACATTTGCTGCGAAAATCAAATCAATTTGTCAGGATAGTGCCGGAAATCTTTCATCCATTCATTACAAAAATTTAAATGTTGATTGGACAAAACCATCTAATATTGTTAGCGTATTTGACGGAAAACAAAGTGACGTTTCTGTTGTAAACACCAGTGATTCACTTTCCGGAAATTGGTTGAATAGTTATGACGTACAATCCGGTATTGCCAGATATTGGTATTCAATTGGAACAATTCCTTCTTCTCCTAATGTGAAATTGTGGACAGATAATTGGGCAAGCACAAACATGACATCCAAAAACCTCAACTTAATACAAGGTACAGTTTACTACATTAATGTTTATCCTGAGAATGGTGCCGGATTAATCGGTAACGTAATTAGCAGTAATGGTCAGGAGGTTGACACTACTTATTACGTTGGATTAAAAGAAGCTCTTTCAGGTAATGATTTATTTAGAATTGGTCCGAATCCGTTTAACAACAAACTTTATATTAAAGAACAGTTTTCTAATGGAAAGGCATTTAGATTTACTTTAATAGATAATAATGGCAAAATTGTCTATTCTAAAATTATTGAATGTTGTTCAAAGGATGAAATAATTGAAATCCAATTTGAAGAAAATATTGCTTCGGGTATTTATCTTGCAAATATTGAATTCGAAGGCAGAAAATTTGTAACAAAACTAATTTCTGTAAATTAATCTTCAAGCAGAAAGAGGGCTTGTTCAAATTCATTTTTTGATTTCGTGTTTTCTTGAAGAATACAACATTGAATTCCTTCCTTCAACACAGAAATAGCCTCCTCTATTCTGTTTAATTTACTTAGAACTTCTCCTTTTTGATAAAGCGCCGGTATATTCTGTGATTGAAGAGATAGTGTTTTATTTAGGTATTCTAATGATTTATCTAATTCTCCTGAGCTCTTCAACTCAAGAGCCATGGTGTAATTTAAGAAAACATCATCCGGCTCCTCCTTAAGATACATTCTCAATTGTTCTATTCGGGAGAGTGACATATTAATTTTCTCCGGAAAATTGCTTTAAAAACCTTTGGTCGTTCTCAAAGAATAAACGCAAATCATTTATTCTATACTTTAACATTGCTACCCTTTCGATTCCCATACCAAACGCAAAACCTGAATATTTTGCAGAATCGATTCCACAATTTGTCAATACTTGAGGGTCCACCATACCACAACCCAAAATCTCAACCCAGCCTGTGTATTTACACACATTGCATCCTTCTCCTTTACATAGCGTGCAACTGATATCCACCTCCGCACTTGGCTCAGTAAAAGGGAAATAACTCGGTCTCAATCTGATCTTCGTTTCATTTCCAAACATCTCTTTTGCAAAATACAATAGCGTCTGCTTCAAATCTGCAAATGAAACTTTGTCGTCAATATACAACCCCTCTACCTGATGAAATTGACAATGCGCTCTTGCGCTAATCGCTTCATTCCTATAAACTCTTCCAGGAGAAATTGTTCTAATTGGAGGTTGCTGTTGTTCCATGATATGCACTTGAACGCTTGACGTCTGTGTACGTAAAACCATTTCCGGATTTAACTCTACATAAAATGTGTCTTGCATATCACGTGCAGGATGATTCTCCGGCGTGTTCAATGCAGTAAAATTATGCCAATCATCCTCAATCTCCTTTCCTTCGCTAACCGTAAAACCAATTCTGCTAAATATATCAATAATTTGATTTTTAACTACACTGAGCGGATGTCTTCCTCCTGCAGTCGTCAAAGGGTATCCCGGTCTTGAATAATCTATTGAAGAATTTGTTTGATTTGAAGACATGCTTTCAAATTCTTCTTTTAACGTATTAATCTTCTCTTGTGCTGAATTACGCAATTCATTCAATTTAGCTCCAATTTCCTTTTTTACTTCTACAGGAATTGCTTTAAATTCCTCAAATAATCCGGAAATTTCACCTTTTTTACTTAGCCATTTAATACGATACTTTTCCAGTTCTTCCTTAGAACTAACCTTCAATTCATGGACCTCTTTTAGTATCGCCTCAATTTTTTCGTTCATCTAATTTGCAATATCCTACAAATTTAATCAATTTTATACATCAGATGCATAGATTATTGCATATCATACTTTTCCTATTTACTGGGTTTTCAGCCATTTCCCAAAGTATTTCTTATGAAATTAAAGATGGTGACACAATAAATTTTGCGGATGCAATGAATAAAAAGCAGGGAGTCTGGCGTAAATACTATTTGAATGGCAAATTAAAGAGTGAAGTTGTTTACAAAGACAATAAAAAACATGGCTTAGACATACACTGGTATAATAATACTTCACATTGTGTAAAACAAGAAAAATACTATTCTAACGGTAAATTAGATGGGCCCGTGACTTATTTTTATAAAAATTGCAATAAGCAATTGATTGAAAATTATAAAAATGGTATTAAAGACGGATTAGAAATATCTTATCACACAAATGGTCAAATTAAAACTGATGCTACTTTTAAAAATGGAAATTTAGAAGGTGTTTACAGGGTCTATGACAAAAATGGGAAGTTCAATTTTGAAAGCAGAACAACTAATGAAGAATTGGTTTTTGAACCTGACTATGAAGACACAGCCTATTACTCTGTATATAAAATTCTGACGCGTAATCCAAACTGGAAAAACACAGTAATTGTAACTGATTTAACAGCCAGTATGCATCCATATGCAAAAGAAATTAATTGCTGGCTTACATTATATTTTCAGAAAGACACCGCGCAACAACACTTTGTCTTTTTTAATGATGGTGATGGTAAAAAAGATAGCGAAAAGAAAGTTGGACTGACCGGCGGTATTTACTATTGTAAAGCCAGTTCAACGGATATGTTGGTTAACACAATGAAAACAACAATCAAAAAAGGCAGTGGCGGTGATCCACCGGAAAATGTGATTGAAGCAATTTTGTATGGATTAAAAAAGGTGAAAAATGTCAGCAACGTCATATTAATTGCAGATAATTGGGCAAAAGTTCGAGACCTTTCACTAACGAACAACATAAAAGTGCCTGTTCGTGTAATTCTTTGTGGTGTATATGAAGGGATTGAAATAAACAGTGATTACCTCAATATTGCCTATAAATCAAAGGGTTCTATTCATACCATTGAGCAAGATATAACTGATTTAATAAATCAAAAATCCGGCAAACAATTTAGCGTTAACGGTTTTGATTATATTATCAGAAATGGGAAAATTCGGGCAGATTAAAAATCGAATGGTAATTTCCCATCACTGTTAAAGAAATCCTTAGCACTATCGCCTTTTAGCTTCTCCATTGCTCTTCTATGAAGCTCCATTGGTGACAATCCGGTTTTTTCTTCTTCAGTTGTAGTCAGGAATTTCTTCGCAGCTTTAATTTCTTCAGGTTCCTTTAGACTTATTTCTTTTACTTTATGCGAAGTTAGTTTCTTTCCTTTTGCTTTCATGTTGACTTCAGGAGCAAACTTTAACAACTCAACTTCCTCGTCGGGCAATTCTTTGCCTTTATCCTTACCAAACTTTATCTCCACAATTGGATTAACTTGATTGGTAATTAACTCAATGAAAGAGTTTTCGTCATCATTCACTAAATTCACCTTGGTGCTTATTTCTTCGGGTTTAAAGCGTTTTGTAAAATACGATTTACTTTTTGCGTCGTAGTAAATACAAGTTAAAACTTCGTTCGGGAAATGTTTCTCAATAAGGATTATGTCTTCATCAAAATGATTTAATAAATCAAAATTGTATAGCTTATATTCACCTTTACTAGTAATAGTAAGTATCTTATCATCTCCGGCAAACTTTCCTAAATAACTGCCTCTTCCTTCTTTATTTAACCTGTGTGTTGCCTCATCAAACCAAATATCCTCAGCTCCGAAGGCTGCAGAGCCTTTCTCTTTTAATGTAACTTTGTTTACAGTATACTTTGTTACAATATTTCCAACAGCAGTCCTGGCTTTTACCGGCATTTCAGAAAAGTCCACGTCAATCTCAAATTTGCGTAAGCCACTAACTTGTCTTAAATGAACAACCACTTTATCTGCCTCACCATTTGGATTTGCCGTAAACCAATAAACAGTACTTCCTTCAGTACCTTTGGTTAAATCA
>JBFWYJ010000026.1:0-17523 GCA_050186555.1 Bacteroidia bacterium | reverse complement strand
TAAATGGCTAAGCTTTTCTGATTATTCCTGAATAAGAATAAACATATTCATCTAATCCATGCCACGCACTTTGTATATTCATATAATTCGTTTTACCAAAAATAGTTACAGTATCGTTAGTCCAGTGGCATGTATTAAGAAGGTTAGAAAATAGTTTCTTCGAACTAAGAGGGGACATTGTTATTCCATAATCTTTTAGAATACCGTTGTTGTTAATTAGAATTTCCAATTTCTATTTTGTTTCAATAAGTTAAACTAGAGAAATAAATTTGATTATGAAAGCATTTCAGACCCATCTCCTCTATCCCCTTCCCTTCGGGAAGGGGAAGTTATAATGACGATTGGTTTGAGATGATTCAAATACAATTGGCTGCTTGATAGCTGTAATGGAACAATAGGCGCAGTCAGAATGCGCCGCGACATTATCAGCGGTAACGCCAAAGGCGTTAATCGCCTTTGCCAATCGTGGGCGTTTTCCTGCCCGAGCGATGTTCGGTCGGAAGGGTGCATAATTTTTCCTCCATGAAAAAGTATGATAAATAAAATAGCTTATAAGAAATTCGAATTCAAAACTATAAGGACTACACTCCTTTCGGTTTTTTATACCCCATTAACCCAAACATCATTGCAAAAGCACTGATTATTATCACTTGGATTATTAATGAATTGTTGATGATGTCGATGTGATACTTGCTCGGTATTGAAAGGAACAATAAAATAGTAATGAGTCCGCGAGGTGCAATGTAAAGCAAAGGTGAAATATCCATTTTAAAAATCAATAGAATAACCAACCTTGTTATGAAAACAAAGAATATTATTGTAGCTGCTAAAGGTATCGTTTCGATATTTAACAACTCATTGGCTTCCATTAAAAAACCAAACAATAAAAAGAACAAGGCTCTGGTTAAAAAAGTAAACTCAGAAATTAAATCTTTAAATGTTGATACCTCTTTATCCAATATTTCGGGTTTTAATTTATTGATGAATTTGAAGCGCTTCAATTCATCTATATTTCCGATAAACAAGCCAAAGAACATAATAAATACTAAAGAGGGTAGGTGAAATATTTTTGAAATCGCATAAATGATAATTACCAATAACACTATCGGAGCAAATTTAATGTGATGTTTGATGTGACTGATGAGGTAGGAAAGGATAATGGTGGCAACAAACGATATTATAATGATAATTAAGATAGAAAGGAAAAAATCACCAAAGGTACTAACATCAATAACGTCTCTAAGCGTAATGAAATTAAAAAAGATAACACCAATAATGTCAGATAAACTGCTTTCGTAGGTAACAAATTCTCTTAATTTTTTAGATAAATGCCTTGCGCTGGGAATGGCAATTGCACTGCTTATAATAAAAAGAGGAACCATATTAACAAGACTTGAGCGAAAAGAATAACCATAATAATGATTCAAAAGATATGCGAGAAGAAATGGAATTGTAAATAAGGGTATGATTGCTATAAAAAATGATTTATTAATCAGTTTGAGTTTTGATTTATTTAACTCTAGCTCCAAAGAGCCTTCCAATACAATTAGAATTAATCCGATAGTACCCAATATTGGTAAGACAGGTTCAAGATTTGGGATAGGAATGCCGATAAAATGTACCAGTTCTTTTACACCAAACCCAAGTAGCAATAATAAAATAACCGAAGGTACTTTTGTAAATGCCGCAGTTAGGTCAAAAATGTATGCTATTAATAATAGCGAACAAATAGTAATAAGAACCGCCATAAAAAATTACGATTTACAAAGGAATATTACCATGTTTCTTTTTCGGCAAATGGTCTACTTTGTTTTCAAGCATTTTAAAAGCTTTAATTAATTTAATACGCGTATTTTCAGGTTTAATTACTTCGTCAATAAATCCTCTTTCAGCTGCACGATAAGGGTTAGCAAACATGGCTTGGTATTCTGCTTCTTTCTCTTTCCATTTTTCTTCTTTATTTGATGCAGCAGCAATTTCATTTTTGAAAATAATTTCAGCAGCTCCTTTTGCACCCATCACCGCAATTTCCGCGCTAGGCCATGCATAATTCATGTCGGCTCCGATGTGCTTACTGTTCATCACATCATAAGCGCCTCCATATGCTTTTCTTGTAATTACCGTAATACGAGGCACTGTGGCTTCACTGAACGCATATAATAATTTGGCTCCGTTTGTAATGATGGCATTCCACTCTTGATCTGTACCCGGTAAGAATCCCGGAACATCTTCAAATACTAATAAAGGAATATTAAAACTGTCGCAAAATCTTACGAATCTTGCACCCTTTGTAGAAGAATGAATGTCTAAAACTCCGGCTAATACTGCAGGTTGATTGGCAACAATACCAATGCTTCTTCCTGCTAATCTTGCAAAACCAACAACAATATTTTCTGCAAAGTTTTTATGTACTTCCAGGAAACTCCCTTCGTCAATAACGCCTTCAATCACTTCTCTGATGTCGTAAGGTTGCTGTGCGTTTTCCGGAATAATTTTATTTAATGCAGGACGAACTTCATTGCCTTCTGTATAATCCATAGAAGGCGCATCTTCTTCACAGTTTTGAGGCATGTAGCTCAACAATTGTTTAATGTGATTCAATGCTTCAACTTCATTTGCACAGGCAAAATGCGTTACACCGCTTTTAGTGGCATGTGTCATGGCGCCGCCCAATTCTTCACTCGTAACTTCTTCGTGTGTTACTGTCTTTACAACATTCGGACCGGTAACAAACATGTAGCTGGTGTTTTCTACCATTAGAATAAAATCCGTCATCGCAGGACTATATACTGCACCACCGGCGCATGGCCCCATAATAGCGCTAATTTGCGGAACAACACCACTGCTCCTAACGTTACGGTAAAAAATATCCGCATAACCTCCTAAGGAAACAACACCTTCCTGAATACGCGCACCACCGCTGTCATTCAATCCAATTACCGGTGCACCATTTTTCATAGCCAAATCCATTATTTTGCAAATTTTCTCTGCATGCGTTTCTGATAATGAGCCGCCAAAAACCGTAAAATCCTGAGAGAATACATAAACCATTCTTCCATTAATCGTACCATAGCCTGTTACAACGCCATCACCTAAATATTGTTCTTTGTCAAGACCGAAATCCTTACTGCGATGTGTTACCAGCATGCCAATCTCTTCAAAGGAATTTTCATCCAATAACAAATGAATTCTTTCTCTTGCAGTTAATTTACCTTTCTTATGTTGAGATTCAATTCTTTTTTGACCACCGCCTAATAAAGCTTCCGCTTTCTTCTCTTCTAATTGTTGGATTTTATTTTCCATAATATAGTTCCTAAATGAGTTAAAGCATTAAATATAATGATTATGAGGGATTAAATAACAAAGGATTTTACCTAAAAATCACACTATTTTTGATAGGTTACAGTTACGTTGAAATCCAGTCCCATCAAGGGCATTTTCTCCCAATCAGCAAAAGTGGCCATTTTAAAATACGAAGGTCCTTTTATTGCTCCGGAAAAGCTTAAATCCTGTTTTACATTTTCAGTTAAACATTCTAAACTGATAAAAAAGTCCTTATTCGTATGAATTAAATAAGATTTCAAATCCAAATGCACAATACCATATTTAATACCTGTTTTAAAAACAATCGGTTCCTTTAAAATGTTTTCTCCCGGCATATCTTTTTCATTTTTAGCGTAAAAATTTAAGCGAAACATTACAGAATCCTTTAAAGTATTTTTGTTGATGAAAAAATTAAAGTCTTCAATCCAAACTTCTCTTCCCGGTTTATTTTTCGCTCTAATTGCAGCTTCAACACCCAAATAAGAGCTGTCAATTCCCTGAAAATTGCAATAAACATTTTTATTGTATTTTTTATTTCCGAGAACTTTTGTAACTGTCTTTTGTGGTTTAACGGCAACTTCTGCCAGGTTAATGGATTGAGGACTTAAATAAAAAGACTTATTAAGAAAGTTTTTTGCCTCACTAATTTTATAGGTTACAGCACCGTATCCTATAGCTGAAATTTTAAGAATATCAGTATCTGTTGCATTTTTCAATGTGATAGAAAAATTCCCTTTCTCATCACTAACAGTTCCCACTGCTTTTCCCATAATACCTATACTCACATAAGGAATACCTTCATTGGTCTGCTTGTCGATAGCCTTGCCGCTTACAATAATTTGAGAATAGATGGAAACGGAAAAGAATAGAAATAATAATGTAAAACGCATAATGTTGATTTAATACAAATTTAGCATATAGATTTTAATTGAAACGCTAATGTTTTCAGGCTAAATTCGCTTAAAATGTTACCTTTGTAGCCTTAAAAATTGAAGTATGATTTCAGCTACAAACATTAGTTTACAATATGGAAAGCGGGTATTATTTGATGAAGTAAACGTAAAGTTTACGCCCGGAAATTGCTATGGTATAATTGGAGCTAACGGTGCCGGTAAATCAACTTTCATGAAAATTTTAAGCGGTGAAATTGACCCTACCAAAGGCCAGATAAGCATTACTCCCGGACAAAGGATGAGTGTCTTGAAACAGGACCATACAGAATATAATGATTATACAGCATTAGAGGCGGTAATAATGGGAAATAAAAAGCTGTATAGTTTAATGAAGGAGAAAGATGCCATATATGCCAAGGAGAATTTTAGTGATGAAGATGGCATCAAAGCGAGTGAACTGGAAGCAGAGTTTGCTGAGTTAAACGGATGGAATGCAGAAAGCGATGCCGCTGAAATGCTAACCAATATGGGTATTCCACCTGCTGACCATTATAAATTGGTAAAAGATTTAAATGGTAAGGAAAGAGTAAAGGTGTTATTAGCGCAAGCGCTTTTCAGTAATCCGGATATCTTATTATTAGATGAGCCTACCAACGATTTGGACATTGATACCATTTCATGGTTAGAAAACTTTTTGGCTGACTTTACCAATACGGTTATTGTAATTAGCCACGACCGTCACTTTTTGGACGCTGTTTGTACGCATATCTGTGATATTGATTTCGGGAAGCTGCAAACATATACCGGTAACTATTCATTCTGGTACCAAATGAGTCAACTGCAATTGAAGCAACGTTCAGACCAAAATAAAAAGGTTGAAGACAAAAGAAAAGAATTGCAAGAGTTTGTGGCCAGATTTAGTGCCAATGCCAGTAAGAGCAGACAAGCTACAAGCAGAAAGAAATTATTGGAGAAGCTAACGATAGATGAAATTCCGCCTAGTACAAGAAGATATCCGGGCATTATCATCAAGCAAGAACGAGAAGCCGGCGACCAGATTTTGCATGTGGAAAAACTGGCCAAGAAAAATTCTGAGGGTCAGTATTTTTTTAAAGACGTTAACATTAATGTCAGAAAAGGAGATAAAATTGCTTTCGTAAGTAAAAACCAATTAGCAATTACTGCTTTATTTAATATTTTGGCTGATATAGAAAAACAAGACGAGGGAACTTATACATTTGGTACTACAATATACAAAGCACATTTGCCAAATGACAATGGTTCTTTCTTTCAAAGCGATTACAATCTGATTGATTGGTTGCGTCAATTCAGTACAGAGAAAGATGAAACATATATCCGTGGATTTTTAGGAAAGATGTTATTTAGCGGAGAAGAAGTATTGAAGAAAGTGAATGTTTTAAGCGGAGGAGAGAAGGTGAGATGTATGACCAGCAGATTGATGCTCAGCAATCCTAATTTGATTATTTTGGAAGAACCAACCAATCACCTGGATATGGAAAGTATTATTGCTTACAATGATGCTTTGAAAGATTATACCGGAACAGTTTTGTTTACCAGTCATGACCACGAGTTAATTCAAACGGTGGCAAACCGCATCATTGAGTTGACGCCTAATGGTATCATTGATAAGGAATTAACATACGATGAGTTTCTATCAAACGAAAATGTAAAACAACAACGCGAAAAATTGTACCAAAAAGCGTAACTTTTCTATTCTAATAGCATTATAAGGATTAAGTGTCTAGACTCACGATTTTATTAACCTTCATGTTTTTGTCTGTTTGTTATTACGGGCAGGAGGAGCCGACTGTTATAAAAGTAAGGAAGTCGCATAATTTGGTGAAAGCTGTGTTTGATAATACTGAATACAGACTTTTTGCCGTGGATAAATTTGGCAATCCCAAAGACAATAAAATCGCATCATATACCCTTTGGATAAAGGAAAAGAAAAAAGTAAAATCCTTTCAAGGATATTCAAATGCTTTAACGCCTGAAATGTTGAAGGAATTAAAAAAGTTAAAGAAAGCTACCAAAATAGTATTTACCGGAGTGAAGGCAGAAACCGACGAAACACATTTTGTTGATCTGCCGGATATTTATGATACCTGGTTTCCGGATTGCAAGAACTGCTTGAAGAAGTAAGTTTATCTCTGACATTTATCATTGTTACATTAGTTTTAGATTTTTATCTTCATCAACATGAAAAGGATTGCTTTTTTTCTTGGGATGGTGTTTTTTTCTGTGACAGGAATTTTTTCTCAATCGCATAATGATTCTGTCGGCATTATTGAAAATAAGGCCATAACAATATTCAAGATTTATTTAAAAGACGGCACTTTTCTGCAAGGTGTAAAACAAGATATTTCTTCTGAGAAAATCAGTTTGAATGAGTTTAATATTGGTAATGTTGAGATAGATAAATCTAAAATTAAGAGGATAGACAGTTTTAGTCTACGAAGCAATATCATCATAGAAACCACAAGTGGTTCATCCTATATCGGAACTGTTGATAGTATTTCGGGACATAAGCTTTATCTGCAAACTGAATTCTTAGGTGTTATTCAAATTAGGTTACATGACATTGCAAAAATCAGTCATTCTAATTTGTATTTATCTAAAGGAGGAGGAAGTTGGTTTTCTAATCCGAATGCTACCAGATATTTGTTTGCACCCAGTGCGATACCACTTAATAAGAGAGAAGGATATTACCAGAATGCTTATTTGTTGGCCAATTCAGTAAACGTTGGTCTTACCAATAATATTTCAGTTGGTGGTGGTGTAGTAATTCCAATTTTGTTTTACGTAACTCCTAAGGTGTCATTTAAAGTGGCAAAAAATCTTCATCTTGGTGCAGGCGTTTTGTTTACACAATCTTTCATCAATGATTTGGGTATTAGTGCAGGAATAGGATATGGTTTAATTACCTATGGCAATTTAGAACACAATTTCACAATAGGTAGCGGCTATGGTATTGCTCAAATAAATAAAGAATATAAAAACACGCCGATGCCAATTCTAACTTTAAACGGCATGACTAGGATTAGTAAGAGATTATCCCTGGTAACAGAAAATTGGTTCATTCCAAGAGGTGGTTACAACGTCGAATTGGAGAAAACAGATTCTTTAGGAAACTATTATTATGAGGATTATTTCAGAAATGAAAGTTTTTATTCGTTTGCTGCCTCTTTAGGATTGAGATTAATGCCCGGTGTTAAAACAAGCGTAGATTTTTCTGTAGTGTGTTTGCAAATTAATCCAAAAGACAATTTATTGGTTCTGCCTTATCTGGATTTCGTCTATAAGTTCTAAGTAATTTTACTTTACAAATTCATGAGAACTTTCTACAAAGCAAATTTGCGATAAATAACGTTTATACCATTCCTTGGCCTTAGACTTTGCCAGTTTATGAGTTGAATCGATACGCCAGTTTTCTATGGCTTGTTTATCCTTCCAATAAGAAATGAAAATACTGTTCTCTCCGTTTGCAATGCTCTCGTAACCTAAAAAACCTTCCTGTTCTTGTGCCAGTTTCATGGTAAGCGCATCCATTTCTTCATAACCCGGACGAACATTCTCTTTTGTTGAACAAAAAATAACAGCGTAATAGCCTGAAACCGGTAAATCTTTTTTCATATTACTTTTTATCCTCCTATTATATAATGGATTTTCAAACCGTAATTGTAAACATTGGATTCCGGAATTAAAAATTCATGCAGGTAATATTTAAAATAAGGTTCAAATAATATTAATGAACGCGGACTAATTGCCAATGAATAACCAAGACTTAATTTTCCGGCGTAATTTATTTGGTTTTGTTTTGGGTTTGAATTTTCAATCGTTCCATTTCCATAATAAATGCTTCTGGAAGTTTTACCGGCATTCTGACTTACAACATTAAACCCAACAATGAACTTCACTTGCTTGAGAGGTAATAAAGCGTCAAAACCAAAAGCATATTCATTCAGTTTAATGTTGGTTTCCATTCTTGACGTGGTGTTTGCTGAGGTAGTTTGACTAATGTCTGAAGGAAAAACCAAACCCTCATGAAAATGATCTACACTTTTTCTATTGTAAGCAACTGAAAATTGTAATCCGATTCTTTTTACAGATACTAAATAACCTGCTCCAATTAAAATTCCCGGCTTAGGTGTAAATGATTCTTCTCCTACAGGATTGCCTGTTTTTAAATTATTCATTTCAGTACCAAAACTGAAAACAAATCCTGATGCAGATTTTTTAGTAAGCGTACTGTCCTGACAAAATAGATTTGAGACAAGAGCTATTTGCAGAAAAGTAATTATAATAAATTGCTTATTTGTCACGTTTCTTTAGCCATTCAACAACTGCCGGTGCTAATTCTTTCTGAGATTTTCCACCAACAAACACACCAATGTGTCCGCCTTTAAAACTGTACAGTTCTTTGTCTTTACTTCCAACATAATCATTTAATGGAATAGTAGCGGCAGGAGGAACCAAATGATCTTCGGTTGCGTAAATATTTAATAATGGCGATTTAAGATTTTTTAAATTCACTTTTTTATTACCAACAACCAATTCACCTTTTATCAATTTATTTTCCTGGTATAAATCTTTCATGAACTGACGGAAGCATTCTCCTGCCTGTGCAGGGCTCTCGCTTATCCATTTCTCCATGCGAAGAAAATTCAAAAGCTTTGCCTCATCATCCATGCTATTGGCAAGCGTTTGTTGTTTCTGAACTTTCATCATTGGTTTTAGAATATCAAAACCCTGATTCAGGAAATCTCCGGGAATCAATCCGTCAAATCCTTCCACCATTTTATCAAAGTTCATGTCTTTGCTCCAACGGAAAAGTAATCCATCGTTAGTAGAAAAATCAATTGGTGTTACATGGGTAACCAGGTTTTTTACTTTGTTTGGAAATAAAGAAGCATAAATAACACTGAGTGTTCCGCCCTGGCAAATGCTCATGATATTAACGCTTTCAACCCTGTTTTTCTTGCGAATAAAATCAACACAGTTATTGATGTAGCCATTTACATAGTCATCAATAGATAAAAATCTATCCGCTTTGGTAGGAAATCCCCAATCAATGAGGTAAACATCCAGACCGGCATTCAATAAGTTTTTGATGTAGCTTCTGTCAGGTTGTAAATCCAACATCTTATAAGTGTTTACCAAAGCATACACAATTAAAACAGGCGTTTTAAAAGTAGTTTTGTTTTCACTTTCGTAATGGTATAGCGTTAATTTATCTTCATGATAAACCGCTTTTTTAGGAGTAGTGGCAATATCTACAGAGCTCAAGTTTTTAAGCGTTTCGTAAGCTTTGTTTACGCGCTTCCCTGATTCTAAAAATTCATTGATTACCTTTTCCATATTTTTATTTGAATTAATTCATTAAAAAAAGCCGCCCCAAACACAAAAGGCGGCTTTTTACTCAACACGTCAGAACAATCTATTTTTTAGATTTCTTGCTGACTTTCTCATCCTCAAACAAATCACCATCAGGAGTTCCGGAAACCTTAAGTTTCTTTTCAAGTTCTTTCACTTGCTTTTTAAGGTCGTAAATAGTTTTATGTAATTCTTCCAAGTCAGATTTAAATACAACAGGAAGATGTCCGAAATACTTAGAAAATTGGGTTTCGTAAAAACCTTTCACGTCCATCATTAAATTTAATGTCTCACCCTTTGCTTCAGAAAATTCTTTACTTGCAAATAATTCCTGAAATAAAGACTCATTGGTTTTAATCCATTCGTTATATAAATCCTGAGCTGAAGGAAGTGAATTTAAATCTTTAGTATTCTTTGCTTTCTCCGCAAAGTTTTTACCTACTTCTTCCATGCTTTGACGCATAGTGTTCTGAAGGTGGAATTGTAATTCGGTCTGACGAATAGCATACTCAGTTACTTTGTCCAACATGGCGATTAATTCTTCCATGTTTTCTTTTTCCTTACCCGGAGAAGCAACTTTTAAAATAGGTTCAAATGTTTTTGTGAAAACATTGTTGTAGTTAGCATAAACATCTTTTAGTTTATCAAAGTTGCCATTAAATAAATGAGGGAATTGCTCATTCATTTTTTGAATTTGTGCATAGTATTCTTTTACTAAGTCATTCTGACCGGTAAAATAAGAGTGGATTTGCTTCATGCTTTTTTCGTAGAAGTCTTTTAAATCTCCACCTGTATAAAAATCACCAAACAATTGTTTAGCCAGATTTTGGTAATGCTCTGCTTTGTAGAAATTTTGAAATTCTGCAAAATTAAACTGACCTTTTTGAGCGGCATCAATCATTGGTTGAAAGAAATTCAACATGTTATTGTAAACCTTGCTTCCTTCAAAGAAATTTTTGAAAATGTCTTTATTGAAAGATTGGTTTAAACCTTTTGAATATTGATCAAAAGTTGAATTGAAAGTTTGTAACAATGAATTATAAATGTTAGTCCATGCAGAATTAGCATTCATAAAATTGCTCATGTAATCATTAGCAGGCTTGCCGAAATTATTAAAGCTGTTAAAGATGCTTTGGTTAAAATCAGTCATTTGCTTCATATAGCCCATTTGGCTATTCATCCAGTTTTTGAAAAAATCCAAAGGATTTTCCTGACTACCAAAAGCAGGGTTATTGTTTTTATTAAGATTAGTAAGAATTTCTAATTGTTTCTCGTACCAATCTTTTACTATGTTCTGTCCTTCGTGAGAAACGTTACCATTTGTAAACGAAGCTTGCATTTTCTTTGCTGATTCCATCCAGTTGTTCATCACATTTGCCTGCGCTTCAAGCATAGAATCGATAAATGGGTTGTCTGTTTTCATGTGTTTGTTGTTTTTGCTTTATTTTAGTATAAAATACTGAAATTCAGTAATTTATACCTTCATTTTAAAATCTGGCACAAAGATAGGACATTAATCGTGCAAAAACAATATTTCGTCGATTAAATATATGTTAAATAATTGCTTTGTAGGTTTTTATCGATTTAGGTCATTCAGATTTAACAATTCCAATTCAAAACACGATTTTTGAGTTCGTTAACATCAATATATTTTAGCTTATTAAATCAAATTCTTCATATCGTTCATCAAAGGTAAAAGAACTTGCTTACGCTTTTGGTTTCCAATATTGCGGTATAAGCAAAGCAGAATTTTTAGAGAAGGAAGCTTCTCAATTAGAAAAATGGTTAGCTAATAATTATCATGGTGAAATGGCATATATGTCCAATCATTTTGATAAGAGACTTGATCCGCGATTATTGGTTGATGATGCAAAATCTGTTATTACGCTTGTGTACAATTATTATCCCGAACAAAAACAAAAAGAAGGCACTTATAAAATAAGTAAATATGCTTATGGGGAAGATTACCATGAAGTGATCAAAGATAAATTGCATGATTTATTAAAGGCTATTTCAGAAGAATTGGGTGAGATTAACGGACGGGCCTTTGTAGATTCTGCGCCGGTATTAGAAAAAGCATGGGCCGTAAAAAGCGGAGCAGGGTGGATGGGCAAGCATACCAATGTAATCTCTAAAGAAAACGGTTCATTTTTCTTTTTGGCCGAATTGATTGTGGACATTGAATTGGAAGCAGACGGACCAATTAAAGATTATTGTGGTACCTGTACCAAATGTATTGACGCTTGTCCTACCGAGGCCATTGTTGCGCCTTATGTTTTGGATGGTTCAAAATGTATCAGTTATTTAACCATAGAATTAAAGGAAGCAATTCCGGATACATTTAAAGAACAAATGGACGGCTGGATGTTTGGTTGTGATGTTTGCCAGGATGTTTGTCCCTGGAACCGTTTTAGCAAACCGCATGCAGAACCTAAGTTTTTGGATAAAACCGGTAAGCTCGAAATGAATAATACTGCCTGGGAAGAATTGACGGATGAGGTTTTTAAAAAGGTGTTTTCTAAAAGCGCCGTGAAACGAACAAAGTTTAAAGGATTGACGCGAAACATCGGTTTTATCAAGAAAAATCCATAATGCTACAAATAATAGCAAGACTTTGCTATAATACGTGGTAAATTTGTGTTATGATAGCAACGCAAAATTACCAAAGCAATCCGGTTTACTTCAGTGGCAGGGGTTCACAGGTTAACCCGTTCAATCATTATAATACTTACCAGTATGTAAAAGAATATACTGAGGTTATTGATGAGTTTATTCCGGAGAATGAGAAAACAGAGATTACGTATTCGTATCCTAAATCTTTAATTAATAAAGTAAATAGTCCGGATGTCCCAATGGATTATTCTGCCAATCCTTACCAGGGATGTGAGCATGGATGTGTTTATTGTTATGCGAGAAACACACACGAATATTTAGGTTACAGTGCAGGATTGGATTTCGAAAATAAAATTGTGGTAAAGAAAAATGCTGCAGAGTTATTAGAGAAAGAACTTACTGCTAAAACCTGGAAGGTTGCTCCGGTAATGCTGTCAGGTAATACAGATTGTTACCAACCCATTGAAAGAAAAATGGAATTAACGAGAAGCATGTTAAAGGTTTTTTTAAAATTAAAGCATCCGGTAGGTATCATTACCAAAAATGCATTGATATTACGCGACCTTGATATATTAAAGGAGTTGGCCAAGTTGAATTTGGTTTATGTAATTATTTCAGTTACGGGAGCAGATGAAAAAGTGCGACAGATTTTAGAACCAAGAACATCTACTTATAGAAACAGATTGAAAACCATCCAGACACTGAATGAGAATGGTGTACCGTGCGGAGTAATGTTTGCTCCGGTTATCCCGGGCATCAACAATCAAGACGTGCCGGAAGTGCTCCGATTGGCGGGATTAGCGGGGGCGAGGAGCGCTTCTTACACGATGGTTAGATTGAACGGTTCTGTTGGCGCTGTGTTTAAAGATTGGTTGGAGAAAAATTTTCCTCACCGTGCGGAAAGAGTTTGGAAAATGATTTGCGAAACCCACGACGGTAATGTAAGTGATTCTAGGTTTGGCGTGAGAATGAGAGGCTCGGGAAAGTATGCCGAGATGACTGCACAAATTTTTGCAATTTGTAAGAACAGGTACATAATAAATAAGAGTGAGTTTACGTTCAATAAAGAGTTATTTGCAAAACCGAAGTCAGTAAAAACAGAAAATAAAATACAACAAATGGCATTGTTCTAATGAGTAAATTAGCTTTATGCTAAAAGACCAACTCATTAAAACGTATAATCTTCAATCACATCCTGAAGGTGGGTATTACAAAGAAACCTACAGAAGTAAGGACGTGATTGAAACAAATTCAGAAACGCAAGCGCAGGCGTTTCCAAATGGCAGGAGCTTTGCAACTGCCATTTACTTTTTGATAGAGAAAAATAATTTCTCGGCATTCCATAAAATTAAAAGTGATGAAACCTGGCATTTTTATGAAGGCGATGCCTTGGAAGTAATTGAGATAGATTTGGAAGGAAATTTAATTAAGACAAAAGTTGGTAGAAATATTGGTGCAGGAGAAGTTTTTCAGTACACGGTTAAAGCGGGACATTGGTTTGGCTCTCGAGTATTGGAAGGAGGCGAATATTCATTTGTTGGCTGCACGGTGGCGCCGGGATTTGATTTCAGAGATTTTGAAATAGCAAAGAGGAAACAATTGCAAGATAAATTTCCGCAGCATACTGAGATAATTGCGCAATTAACAAGGGAATGAAAAACTACGAAAGTTTTCGTAAATTTCTCCTCAAGGAGAAACCTTCGTAAATCTCGAACACCTTTATAGGCAACAGGGCGGACAATTTTCCGTTGGCAATTCCTCGCAAACAAAAAACATTTCGGTAGACAAGCCACCTCGCGCCCAAGTAGGCAATATGGTGTAGCGAAGCCACGTTTGTGCGCGTGCGCTTCGCTCGGTTATAGGCGCAAGCCTGCGGCAGTATGGTATTGCTAAATTTCAAAGGTTCTATATCTTGCAAAAATCCAAAATTTTGCTTTATTTTATATACTTCCAAACAAAAATAAAATGCGTAACCATTGGTTTACTTTAATATGCTTAATCTCAATACTAAATCTTTTTGCTGGCGATATTTATAAAACAAATTCAGATTTAAAATTCCGTAAAGAACCAAATACACATTCTCATGCATACAGTACTATCAAATCAGGAGAAGAAGTAATCGTTATCGACAAGACAGATTCAGAATGGTTTAAAATTGAACATAATGGCAAGATAGGTTATTTATCTAGCAAATATCTTACCCTTGTTAAAGCAGAACCAAAAAAAGAACAACCCAAACCTGTTGAAGTAAAAACAGAAGAAAAATCATCTTCAACAATTATTTGGATAATAGCAGGGGCTTTAATCCTTTTGTACATAATTATTAAAGCAAATAAAAAAGAACCTGAAAAACAGAAAAAAGAAAATAATTTTAAAAACCAACCCCCTAAGTTTAAAGTGACAGTAACTAGTTCAAGAGACAATTCCATTATTGATGTTTCGGATAAATCAGTAAACATCAGCCAACACACAGGCTTTACAAAAGGGCCAACTGTCCCTTCTTGGAAACATCAATACGTTTACTCTTTTTCTGAAATAAATGGAGCAACGAAAGAACAACAGCAATTCTATCTCATTTTTAAGAATGCATTCCTTAGTAGCAAATACCTTGATCTTGAAGGAAACACTAATTATGCTTTTATATTTCTTTTCGATTTATTATTTGACTATGAAAAGCATATGTCTTTTTCGTCCTTAGAAAATCAATTAAAAACTTTAGGAACTTTCTATCCAAAAACCAAGTCTTATGCTACAAACTTCCTTATCGAGCGCATGGAAAAGGCGGGAGATACTGTAGGCGCACAAAGGTTAAGTGGTGTAAATTCAAATAATTACTCAGGCAACTATTCAAATTATTTTGAAGATTGGCAATTAGGCAATCGTTATAAAAAGGAACTAAAACTAAAAGATAATGAAGTAAAGATTCTTAATACTCTTATTGATACTGATAACAAATTTAACTCTATAAAATATTGCGCTACAAATCTAATTCACATATTCCTTCAGACAATAAGTGAAATAGAATCTATTCTAAAAAAAGAAAACACAAACATTCAGGAACAGGCTAACGCTATAGCAGTAATTGAGATTGCTAAACATTATAGGTACAGAAATGGCAGTTATAATTATAAATCAGCTTACGATGTTTTTATAAATAACATTTATCAAACCATTTATAAACTTTGTGAAAACAAACTTCGTGATCATTTTAATGTCGGAAGGAAAACAGATTTAAACTGGTATATACATTCTGAGCAAGCTCTAGCTGAATTTAAAATAAGGTTTCAAGTTCATATTGATAAAATACTTGTTGACCAAATAGAAAAACTAAAAGCACCCGACTTAGAAACGGAAATTGCTCTTAATGAGTACACGAAAACCCGCTGGAAAAACAAAATTGAAGAATTAGAAACGAAATTTGACGAGAAAAAAATAGATGCTTACATAAACGAGATTTATAATTTGGAAAAAGCGAATGCGCTCAATCCATCAATTGAAAATATTTTTTATCAAGCTTCAAAATTTATTTCTCAATACGATAAAATTGCAGCCCTTAAGTTTTACATCGATTATCTTTATTATGATCTTAAATCTGTAAAGTTCAACAACAAACAGTTGACCAAAACAATACAAAAAAGTCTATTTAAAACAAATGAACAATTACATGATTTTGAAATTATAGTTAGTGAATTAATAAAAGATAAAAACCGCGAGAAAGCAGTTAAAGCTGTAGCTACGCTTTATACTCCGAAGCGCAAGAAAATACAATTAGATTCTTCTACCATCAAAGAGGTTCATGAGAAACATTCAGATACTGTTGAACTTTTAAATGAATATTTACAAGATGAATTTGAAGATGATCAAAGTTCAATTAAAACAAAGGAAATTAATAAGGAAGAAGTAAAAATTGAAATTAAACAGAAAACTCAAAATGTTGAAACGCCACAATTGTCCAATAAATTGGGGCTTAATATAAATCAATTGGAGTTGTTAGACCTGCTTTCTAAGAATAGCTTTACTATAAGTCAACAACAACTTAATTCATTTTCGAAATCAAAGGGCGTTCTCAAAAATCAATTAGTAGAGAGTATAAACGAAACCTGCTTTGACACATTAGATGATGTTCTCATTGAAGAGGACGGAGAAAATTATATTATAAATGAAAATTATTACAAACAAATTTTTGCACAATGATAGATAATATTAAACCCAAAGAAGCGACATCAATTATTAACTCACTTATTGGAGGCGTAGTTCCCAAAATCGGAGTTCAACATATAACAGTTGGTCGCTCAGAAGAAATAGATGCTTTTGTTAAAGCACTCGATGATGTAAAAAGTGGCCATAGCATGGTTAAATTTTGGATTGGTGATTTTGGTTCTGGAAAATCTTTCATGCTTCACCTTCTTAATACTGTTGCATTGAAACAGAAGTTTGTTGTATCAAATGCGGATTTCACTCCTGACAATCGTCTCTATTCAAACGACGGGAAGGGAGTTGCTCTCTATACATCTATTATGGATAATGTAGCAATTCAAACAAAACCTGAAGGCGGTGCTTTGCCAACATTAATGGAAAAGTGGATTGAACAGGTTATTACCAAAACTGCCGAAGAAAACAATATATCGTTAACAGATATTCGTAACGAGCAATATTTAAGTATCATTCAAAAAAACATTATGAAAACCATTAATGAGTTGAGTGATGTTGGTGGATTTGATTTTGGAACGGTCGTAATGAAGTATTACGAAGGTTATATAAAAGATGACGAACAATTAAGAAGAAGTGCTTTAAAATGGCTCAAAGGAGAATATAAAACAAAAACAGAGGCTAAACAGGATCTTGGCGTAAGAGAAATTATTAATGATTCCAATTATTACGACATGCTTAAAAATTTCTGTAAACTATTTGTCAATATGGGTTATAGTGGTTTCATGATAAATCTTGATGAGGCAATTAACTTATATAAAATATCAACCGCCGCCACTCGCGAAAAAAACTACGAAAAAATACTATCAATTTATAACGATTGTTTCCAAGGGAAAGTAACTAACATATTTTTCAATTTTGCCGGAACAAAAGAAACATTAGAAAACGAAAGACGTGGTCTTTTTAGTTACAATGCTCTTAAAACACGTCTTGAAACAAATAAATTTGAGACTAGTGGCGTAAGAGATTTTGCTCAACCCGTTATAAAATTAACGCCATTAGACCACAACGAAGTTTTTGTTCTTCTTAAATAACTAAAGGCTATCTTTGATTTTAATTACAAAACGCAAATTGAAATATCTGACTCTGT
>JBFWYJ010000025.1:0-17543 GCA_050186555.1 Bacteroidia bacterium | reverse complement strand
ATTACCGAGTAAATCGTCAACAATTACAATACAAATCTGATTAGAAGTTTGGTGATAAAATTCTTCTAATCTCTTTTCAATTTGAATTGCCTCTTGACTTCCAATAAAAGATTGTCCAGGTGTAAAATCATTGTATAATTTAGCAGGAGAAGGCTTCTCAGGCACTTCTGCGAAAACACTTAAAAAAGCAAAAAGGAATAATGTTATTATCTTAAAATATTTCACTTAATAAGAAATTGAATTTGGAAGTTCATTTTTATCATCTGATTGAATAGGAAAATACTTTTTCAGTTTCTCTCCACATAGAATTATGCTTTCTTCAAGACCAACAACAAGTTCGCCTTGCTTGATTTTTGAAATGACTGTATTTGAAATAGCATTCCAAAAATCTTGCGTTACTTTATCATGTATACCTTTATCCCCAACAATAGCAAATGCCTTATCTCTTATGTTGATATAAAATAAAATCCCGTTCTGCTCTTTTGTAGCAGTCATTCCAATCGAATTAAAAACTTCTTCCGCTTTTTTTACCGGGTCATTAACCTTCTTACTATCAAAGTGAACTCGGATTTCACCTGACGTAAGGCTTTCCGCCTTAGCTATAGCGCTAATAATTCTTTCTTCCTCTTTTTTTGTAAGTGGTTTCTTATTGAAAAATTGGCCTAGCATTAGAACTCTACTTTCGGTGCCTTTTCAGCGCCTGCCTCTGCTTCAAAATATGTAGCGTCTTTATATCCCCAGGCAAATAAACTTGCCGGTATTTTTTTAATGCTTGCGTTAAATGTTTTGACAGCCTCATTGTACTTCATTCTCTCAACTGCAATTCTATTCTCACATCCTTCTAATTCTACACGCAAATCAGAAAATGCTTGATTTGTTTTTAAATCAGGATAATTCTCGCTTATCGCCAACAATCTTGAAAGCGCTCCTGATAGCTCGCCTTGCGCTTGTTTAAATTGTGCCATATTTGACTCATTTAAATTCGTTGGGTCGATTGTAACCTGAGTAGCTTTTGCTCTTGCAGATATTACTGCCTCTAGGGTACTTTGTTCGAAATTAGCCTGGCCTTTAACTGTAGCAACTATATTCGGAATCAAATCTGCTCTTCTTTGATACTGACTCTCAACTTGCTGCCACTGCGCTTTTACAGTTTCATTTAAATCAACAAAATGATTTCTTTTATTACAACCATACATTAAGAAAAAAGCCATAAAAACGGCTATTCCAATATATACAAATGATCTTTTCATATTACTTGCTTGTTAAAACTATCGTAAAGGTACTATATAAATTGCATACCAAACATACAGACATCGTCAATTTGCTCCAAATTACCCTTCCATTCATGAAAAATATTGTTAAGTTCCTTTTCCTGTTCAAGAAAAGGTTTATTTGACACTGTTAACAATAACTTATTAAGTTGCTTGTACTTAAACTTCTTTCCTTCCTGACCACCAAATTGGTCGGCAAAACCGTCAGTGTATACATATAATTTGTCGCCCTTTGACAATTCGATGGTAAATGCTGAAAAAGGTTTATCAACTACTCCCGGACCAACAGGCATTCTGTCTTTCTCTTTTATTTCAATATTATCTTTGCTAATTACAACCGGTGCATTGTTTGCTGCAGAATACTGCACTAAAGAATTCAATTTATTTTCAGATCTTTCAAACCGCAATAATACCCCGTCAAATCCATCTTTCTGACCGTCAATTCCTACGCTAGCAATTAATCTATTCTTAACAAAATCAAAAATATCATTTGTTTCAGTTAATCCCTTTTCGTTAATGGCTTCATTTAGAAAGCCAATACTCATTAAACTCATAAATGCGCCCGGAACGCCATGACCTGTGCTATCACAAATTGCCAGGAAGAAGAAGTTGTCTCTTTTTGTTCCCCAATAAAAATCACCGCTAACAATGTCCTTTGGGTTAAATAAAATAAAATGATCCGGCAAATTACTTTCAAGTAATGCCTTATTCGCAAGTAAAGTATATTGTATTCTTTTGGCATAGTGAATGGAATCAAGAATTTCTTTCTGCTTTTCTGCAATAAGATAATTCTTTTCTTCTACCACTTCCTTTTGTTTGTTTATTATTATGTTTTGATTACTTATGACTTTAAAACGTTTGAATAGCAAGAAGGAAAATATTACAACAATCAAAAGAATTAAAACGACGCCTAAAAGAATTAATCTTTGTTTAGCGCGCTGTTGTTCATTTTTAACTTCACTTATCAATAAAGCAGTATTCTTTTCCTGTTGCAATTTATCCACTTTATATGCTGTTTCTATTTGTGCGATTTTTGCTGATTTTTCAATACTTCCCAATGAGTCTCTCGTTTTATAGTAAACATTTTCATAATACATTGCTTTCTCGGGCATTGAGCGGCCCTTATAAATTTTTGTTAAATATTCTGTTGCAGCTTTAATGAGTTCCAAATTGCCATGAGAATTTGCAAATTCAAAAGCCAGATTAGCATTTTCTTCCGCCTTATCAATTTCTCCTAAGTGAAAATAAATTATACCAAGACGCGATTTGCAATAAGCTATACCTGTTTTATTTCCTACTGCCTTGAAAAAAGATTCAGAGATGTTAGTAAACTTAAATGCTTTTTCATATAATCCCTGTTTAATATACTCGTCGCTAATGTTTCCAGAAACAACTCCTAACCCAAGAGAATCATGTACTTCCATAAACAAAGAATATGCCCTTAGGTAATATTTTATAGTTAGTTCGTCATTTTTTTTAACACTAAATACACTTCCTATATTGGTACATAGCCTTGCTATATGCACTTTTTCTCCAGTTGATTCGAAATAAGATAATGCCTCTTGAAAATAAGGCAAAGCATTATCCTGGTTGTTCATGATAAAATTGTGTATATATCCTAATTTATTAGCTGTTCTTGCCTTAAGGAAATCTAGAGAGAGCGAATCGCTCAAACGATAAGACATCATTAGATTTTCAAATGCTGGCAAGAATGTTTCTGTTTTAAAATACAGAGAACCTATATTAAAATAGGCTTCTGCCGCACCACTAAAATACTTAATTGAAAGCGCCTTTTTTAGTGCTTTTCTTCCATATTCATTAATAGCAAGATTTATTGAAGTAGAGTCAAACTTATTCCTATAATACCAGTCAGTGAGTTTATTACAGCTATTAACGTATTGTGTGTCTGATTTAGCGCTTTTTAATTTATCCAAATAGTAATCTAAGTCCTGAGCAACTCCAAAACTTGCAATGAAAGAAAAAACCAGAAAAAAATATCTCATTATTATTTAAGAAGCAAACTTAAGACCAATAACACAAACATCATCCACTTGTTCAAGATTACCCTTCCAGGATTCAAAGTTGGTGTTTAAAGATTCGGTCTGAGACTCAAAAGGTTGATTCGAAATATTAACCAAGAACTCATACAAATTCTTGTACATTAACTTCTTGCCTTTATCTCCACCGAATTGATCCGCATACCCATCCGTGAATAAATATAAAGTATCCTCTTTTTCAACGTTTAATTCATGAAGAGCAAATCCATCTTTTCTTTCCCCAAAACCAACTGGCATCCTGTCAGAAGGTAATTGAATAATTTCCTTACTTGATCCTTTAACTATAATTGGTTTATTATTGGCGGCAGCATATGTTATCTGACTTGTCTTTTTGTTATAACAAACCAATATGCCGTCAAAACCGTCCTTTTGCCCTTCCTTGCTTATGTTTTCAATTAATTTTTGTCTAACATAATCAAACACTTCATTTGGTTTGGTTATGTTCTTTTCACCTATTGCCTCATTTAAGAATGAAATACTCAATAAGCTCATAAACGCACCCGGCACACCATGACCGGTACTATCACAGACTGCCAAGTAAAATAAATCATTTCTCTTTGTGGCCCAGTAGAAATCTCCACTAACGATATCTTTTGGCCTGTAATAAACAAAATTTTGTGAAATATTATCGTCAATAAATTCCTTGTGTGCAAGAATGGTTGCTTGAATTCTTTTAGCATACATGATACTGTCTAATATCTCTTTTCTACTTTGCTCAACCAATTCTTTTTGCTCTTTCAAGACAATGTTCATTTGTTTTTGCTTCTTCAAATTCTTTAGAGTGAAGTAAGAAAAAACGAAAACCAAGATTAACACCCCTGCTATAAAATAAGAAAGCATTCTTTGAGTTTGTAATGATTTCTTTGCAATTACTTTCTCTTGTTTTAATAATTCGTTTTGCTTTTCTTTAGTTTCAGTGTCGTATTTAGTTTGAAGCTCTAATAGTTTATTTTGCCCTTCGTTGTTATAGATAGAGTCCTTTAGTTTAGTATATCTCGTAAAATAATGAAGCGCTTGTTCAGCATTTCCTTTCTTCTTGAACAACTCGTAGATTTTAAAACAAATATCTTTTTGGTTGTCAATGGCATTATCTTCATCACTAATCTGCATTGTCATGAAATAATTATTTAACGCTGCATTCAATTTATCTTTTTTGAAATCAATGTCTCCTAAAGCTGAATAAGCTAAAGCTTGGCCATATCTGTTTTGATTTCTTTGCATTATTGGAAGTGCCTTTCTTGCGTATATGGATGCTGAATCCATGTTGCCAAGATTTAAATGTTCCTCTGAAATTGAAACATAAACAAAAGCTGCCTGCAAATCTTTATTCGAATTTTCAAAAATAACTTTAGGAAAATACAGTTGTCTCAAAGCTTCTGTATGATTGCCCTTTCTGGAAAGTAAGCTGCTGATTCCAAAAGAGGCATAAGCTTTTGTTAAATTACTATTTATTTTCTCACCAACATCAAATGATTTTTGATAAAATTCCAATGCGAGTTCATCATCATGTAACCCAAGATATGTGTTTCCAATGGCATTTAAGGCACTTGCTTGTTTTCTAAAATCTTTTATTGATTCGAAAGTTTTTGCAGCAGCAAGCAATTTTTCTAAGGCAAGCCCATATGTTCCTTTTGCATTATGATACTCTCCTAAGGCATATAATGCTTCAGCTTCGCCTCTCCTGTAGTTTGATTTCTTCGCTAAATCCAAAGCCTTAAGTGCAAAGTTTTCTGCTTCATTTGGATTAACGTTTTGTAAATGATTAGCCAATGCATTGTATTGGTAAACTTTGAATGTATCAGAACTAGATTTATTGATGAGGTTTAAAATAGAATCCTGCGTTCTATTTGTCTGAGCAAACGAAAATGCAGAAACCAACAATATCGCAGATATGAAAATACGATGAAGCAACTAAACAAATTTAGAACTTTAAACCGATAATACAAACATCATCAATTTGTTCCAGATTTCCTTTCCAGTCTTCGAATTTTTCGCCGAAAACCTCAGCTTGTTTATTAAGTGCCAAATTACTTACAGAAAGTATAAGATCGTAGAATTTCTTGTACATAAACTTCTTTCCTCTAGGCCCTCCAAACTGGTCGGCATAACCATCAGTAAACATATAAAGCCTGTCGCCTTTATTTACTTTTAAGTTATTCAACTTGAATGGGTCATTTTTCTCGCCATGACCAACTGGCATTCTATCAGAAGCAAGTTCTATGATTTTATCGCCGCTAATTAGTAAAGGAGGGTTATAGGCAGCAGCATAAGTTAATTCGCCTGTTGATTTGTTTAAACAAAGTATCGTGCCGTCAAAACCGTCTTTTTGTCCTTCTTTGCTGATATTCTTTATCAGCTTTTCTCTTACATAATTAAAAACTTCGTTTGGTGCAGAAATGTTTTTGTCATTAACTGCTTCATTAAGAAATGAAATGTTCAATAAGCTCATAAAGGCACCGGGAACTCCATGTCCCGTACTGTCACATACCGCCAAATAAATTAACTCCTGAGTTTCAAGCTCCCCTTTGGCATTTACTACAGATATTTCCTTTTTGTTTGCCCAGTAAAAATCGCCGCTAACAATATCCTTTGGTTTGAAGTAGACAAAACTGTCTTTAAATGTTGTATTAAACAGATTCGTTTCTGTCATTAATGCCAATTGTATTTTCTTCGCGTATTGAATACTATCAGTAATATCCTTATTCTTGGCTTCAATAATTGATTTTTGCTTGGAAACTTCTTCGGTTCTTTCCTTTACCTTGTCTTCTAAGCTTTCATAAATTGTAGCGTTGTCAATCGCAATCGCAACTGAGTTAGCAAGATTACGAAGAATATTCAATTGGTATTCCGAATATGCGTTCTTAGAAAAACTTTGAACTGTAATAACACCAATCTTCTTATCCTTAGAGAAAAGCGGCATGTATATTATAGAGAGCGGTGTTTCGCCAGCAACCGGTGCTTTTATAGATGTTATGTACTTGTTGTACTCTTTGTGAAGATCATTTATTAAAATCTCCTTTTCATTATCAAAACACCATACAGCAAACCGCTCTTTATCTTCAAGTGAAAACTCAAAATAAGGCATTTTCACTGAGCGCTCTATAAAGCCCGGAAATTGCAAACTGTTGAGTTTTTGATTGAACATGCCAATTCCGAATGACTCTGCGCTCATCAAACTGTTGATATTCTCATAAGCCATTGAAACGATAGTCTCGATATTCAAGGAAGAAGTGATAACTTTTGTTATCTGCGCAATTAATTTTGTGTCGTTAAAATTCTTTTCGAGTTTCTCCTTTTGTTTTGTTACCTCTTGTGTTCTTTCTATTACCCTTTGCTCCATGTTTTGGTAAAGCGAAGCGTTGTCGATAGCAATAGCAACGTAAACCGCAAGGTTTTTTAGCATCTGTACGTGATAATCAGTGTAAGCATCTTTCTTAAAACTTTGAACGGTAATTACACCCAATGGCTTTTCATTTAGTAAGAGCGGTAAATAAATTAAAGACTCAACATTGTCTCCTCTCAGTGGTGCAGTATAATTCTCTATATAATCGTAAATCTCTTTATGGAAATCATTAATTACAATTTCCTTTTTCTTGTAATAACAGACATTTGTCAATCGGTTCATGTCTTTTTTGTCATAAGAAAATGCCTCGAATTTTTCTTCTCCTTCTATGTACGCCGGAAAATCTATTGATTCCGTTTCAGCATTATAAACCCCTATTCCGAAGCCAGTGGCATCCATGATGCTATTAACGTTTGCATGAACTTTTTCAATAATTTCTGCAATTGATAAAGTTGAAGTAATGTCTTTTCCAATCTGACTTAACAAGCGGGTATTTTCGAATGTCTTTTCAATTTCCTCTTTTTGTTTAACTACTTCCTTTGTGCGCTCATTTACTTTCTCTTCTAAATTCTGATACAACGAAGCGTTATCTAATGCAATTCCTACTGATACAGCTATTCCTTTCAAAACATTTAAGTGGTATTCTGAATATGCATGCGAATCAAAACTTTGTACCGTTAAAACACCAACCGGTTTTTCTTTTGAATATAGAGGTAAATAGATGATTGAATGTGAATCCTTTCCTGAAACCGGCTTTTGAATCCCTTTTATGTAATTTTGATATTCTGCCGAGAAATCGCTAATTAAAATATCACGTTCTTCTCTTAAGCAAAGCGAGGCCAATCTGTTTTCATCTTTGATGTCGTAAGAAAAATCGTCCATCAGTTGATCCTTCTCAACAAATCCTTTAAACTCTATTTTTTCATTCTCAGCATCGATTAATCCTATACCAAAACATTCTGCTTTCAGTATTTTATTTACATTCTCGTAAACCTTAGAAATAATTGTTTCAACAGAAAGTGAAGAGCTAATATCCTCTGCGATTTGGCTTAACAATCTGGTATTTTCGTATGCAATTCGAATTTCCTCTGTGCGTTTCTCTACCCTGTCTTCTAAACTTTGATAAAGGTTTGCGTTTTCGAGCGCTCCGGCAATGTAAACAGATAAATTTCTTAGTATACTTAAGTGATAATCTGAATAAGCATTTGTTTTGAAACTTTGAACAGACAAAACTCCAACAGTTTTTTCCTTTAAAGTTAATGGAAGATAAATTACAGATTGTGGACTTTCACCTTGAACAGGTGTGTAATTACTACTTGTATATTTTTTGTGCTCATTTATCCAATCGTTGATTACTAATTCTTTGTTTTCCTTAAAACATCTAATAGCAATTCTGTCAATATCTAATGGATATGAAAACGGAGGCAATTTCTTTCCTTTTTCAATAATGCAAGGATGATATAAGTCGTTTTCCTCCTCTCGGTACATACCAATACCAAATGCTGAAGCATCCATCAATCGATTCACGTGTTCATATGCACTAGTAATAATACCCTCAATTGATAATGTACCTGAAATCTCTTTGCCAATCTCTCCTAATAATCTTGTGTTCTCGTAAGTCTTCTCAATTTCTTCCTTTTGTTTGGTGACTTCCTGTGTACGCTCGGCTACTTTTTCTTCCAAGTTTTCATATAGCGTTGCATTGTCTAATGCGATACCTATTGACACACAAAGATTGCGCATTAGGCTAACGATATACTCAGAATAAGCATCTCTTTCTAAACTTTGAACTGTAACAACGCCAATAATGTCTTTATTTGAATACAGAGGCAAATACAATACAGACATATTATCATTTCCCGAAATAGGTTTGCGTTCAATTTTTATGTACTGCGAATGTTCGGTATCAAAATTATTTATGACAATCTCTTGTTTCCTAGAATAGCATATTGAACCCAACCTGTTCATATCCGAAACATCAACAGTAAAATCAGGCAATACTTTTTGATTTTCTACAAACCCATTAAAGTGTAATAAATTATCTTTTTCACTAAATATTCCTATGCCAAAAGCATCGGCTTTTAATATTTGATGAATGTTTTTATTTACGGCGGATATAATAGATGGAATGCTTAAAGAAGAACTTAACTCTTTTGAAATTGCTCCTAAGATATTGGTGTCGCTGTAGTTTTTTTCCAACTCCTCTGTTCTCTCACGCACTCTGTCTTCCAGGTTATTGTACAATGATGCGTTATCGATAGCAATTGCCACGTACACCGACAAACTTTTTACCATTTGTAAGTGGTACTCTTTATATGCGTTTGGTTTAAAACTCTGAACAGTTATTACACCAATTCTTTTTTCATTATGGGTAATTGGGACGTAAATAATCGATTCGGGGTTATCACCTTCTTTAGCCTGGTAATCCTTTACCTTCTGGCTTCTTACGAACTCCTCACTAAAGTGGTCTATCTTGTATTCCTTTTGATTTGTGTAACACCATACAGCAGGACGGTCTGCGTCTTTAAGACTGTAGGTATATGGCATTAAATGTTTTTTCTTCTCAATTGTGGCAGGAAAAACAATTTCATTAGATTTTTCTCTATACACACCTATACCGAAACAGGTTGCATCCATTAAATCATTAAGGTTTGTGTATACTTTATCGATAATTTCATTTATAGAAAAAGTAGATGAAATATCCTTACCTATTTGACTTAAAATACTTGCGTTCTTGTAAGTCTTTTCAATTTCATCTTTTTGCTTTACAACTTCTTCAGTTCTCTCCTTTACTTTCTCTTCCATTGTCTCATAAAGAGATGCATTGTCAAAGGCAATTGCAGTGTAGGAAGCTAAGTTTTTTAATATATCCAGGTGATAATTTGTATAAGCATTTCTCTTGAAACTCTGAACTGTTACAACTCCTAATATTCTATCACCAAGCATAATTGGCAGAAAAATCATTGATTCAGGTTTCTCGCCGACAATAACTTTTGCTTCTTTTACATACTGTGGGACTTCTGAATCATAATCGTTGATTAGAATGTCTTTCTTGTTTCGTATAACCCAACCTGAGAGATTACTTTCATCCGAGGCCGGTAAAAAAATTACTTCATAATCCCTAACACCTTTTTCAATTTCGAATTTATATTCGATCATGTCAGTTTCTGGGTGATAAATACGTACACTGAAAACCTCAGCACTCATCAGTTGGTTAATGTATTTATGAAGTCTTTCGAAGATGTCTTCGAAATTTAAGGTAGAAGTAATTTGTTGACCAATCTCGCTTAGCAAGCGGTTGTTTTCGTAGGCCTGATTAATCTGTTTCGTTCTCTCCTCAACTCTCTCCTCCATTTGATTATACAAACCGGCATTGTCAATTGCAATTGCAGCATATACTGCCAAACTTCTCAGCATTTCAATATGATATGCTTTGTAAGCATTAAGTGAAAAACTTTGAACCGTTACTACACCTAATACTTTATCTTTTAATAATAATGGCAGGTAAATAATTGACTCTACAACTTTACCTTGTAGCGGAGCTTGCACATACCCAAAGTACTCTACAATATCTTTTTTGAAATCATTAATGACGATTTCTCTTTTTTCTTTAAAACAAATATTTGCCAAACGATCGGGTTCATCGATTTCATAACCCATATCTTCATACTTTTCATCCCCTTCAATGTACAAAGGGAAATTCAGCCTTTTAGTGTTTTCGTTGTAAACACCAATACCGAAACCTGCGGCATCCATTAGGTTATTAATATTATGATAAACCTTCTCAACGATTTCGCCTACTGATAGTAGTGATGTAATATCATTACCTATATCACTTAATATTTTGGCATTTTGGTATGTTCTTTCAACTTCTTCCTTTTGCTTTACCAGCTCCTTGGTTCTCTCTGCCACCTTCATTTCCATATCTTCATAGAGACGAGCATTTTCTAATGCAATCGCAATGTATGAAGCCAGAGAACGTAAAATATCCAGGTGATATTCTTTATATGCATTTTTCTGAAAACTTTGGATTGTAACTGCTCCGAGTACATTCTCCCCAATCATAATCGGGAAAAATATCAAGGAGTGCGGTAATTCTCCAATAACTACTTTAATCTCTTTAACGTACTTCTTGAATTCCTTCTGGTTATCGTTAATAAAAATCTCCTTCTTATTTTTGATACACCAAACAGTATAATTGTCATCATCCGACATTGGAATTACGGAAACAACATCATCTCTAACGCCATTTTCAATGCCATATTTATATTCTACCGTCTGATTCTCCGGGTGGTAAATTCTAACACCAAAACAAGCTGCATCCATTAAACGATTTACGTTTTCATGGAGCTTTGAAAATATTTCTTCAAAGTCTAATGTTGATGTAATTTGCTGGCCAATTTCACTAAGCAGTTTATTGTTTTGAAATGCTCTTTCAACTTCCTGACTTCTGGCAACAACTTCTTTCGTTCTCTCAGCAATTTTAATTTCCTGTTCTTCGTATAGCCTTGCATTATCCAATGCAATTGCAGTATAAGAAGCCAGGTTTCTTAGTATGTTTACGTGATATTTGGTGTAAATATGAGATTCAAAACTTTGAACGGTAATAACACCAACAATTTTATTTTTAACTCTTAAGGGAAGGTAAATCACAGAGTTAGATCTCTTGCCAAACGTGTGCTCGAGTTTTCCCTTAATGTATTTAGAAATATCACGATCGAAATCATTAATGATAATTTCTTGTCCGTTTTCATAGCAAATAACAGACAGTTTATTTTTATCATTCATGTCATAGGTGATGTCGCTAAACTTTTCACCTCCTTCAATAAACAATGGAAATTTTATATGGTTTGATGCATTATCCAATAAGCCAATTCCAAAGCCCGTGGCATCCATTAGATTATTAACTAATCCGTATACCGTTTCAACAATCTCTGCAACATTTAGTTTTGAAATTATCTTCTGTCCTATCTCTCCCATTAGAACCAAATTGTCAGAATAATTCTCTAATTCTTTGGTTCTTTGCTCCAGATTCTGTTTTTCTGCTTGAGACTGTAAAACTTTTGTTTGTAATTCAAAGCTTCTGGTAAGTTGGCTATTCTTTTTATTTCTAACTTCTTCCTTTGTAATATGAAATATTTTTTGATACTTCAGGGCCTCTTGTAGTTTGTTTGTCTTTTCATACAACTCAGATAATTTTTCTGCTGCTTGAAACACCAATTCTTTAGAGTTAATTTCTTCTGCAATATCAAATGCTTTTTGAAGATTCAGAATAGCCTTTTCCGTATCTGAAGTTTTATCATAGAGTACCCCAACTTGAATTAGCGTTTCTGAAAGGCCATATTTAAAATCAGCTTTTTTTCTTAAGGCCAGACACTTATTAAAGTGTTCTATTGCTAATTCAAACTCCTTTAAAACACCGTGGGTTCTTCCTAAACCGTGATGCGCATAGGCAATATCACCGACAAAATTTTCGGCGCTTGCTAATTCCAGTACTTTTGAATAATAGTTAATCGCCTTTTTGTAATCTTTAAGATTAAAATAACACTCTGCAATGCTATCTTGAATACTTAAGACGCGGGCGGTATTTGCTGTCTTTACAGCTAATTTCTCTCCTTCCAGCAGGGGTTGCAAAGCTTTATCGTATTGCTCAATTGCAACATAAACAACGCCTACGCCATTTAGCGCACTCGTTAGCGCCAGATCGTCATTTATTTCCTGGCTAATGTCAAGTGCAGTTTTGTAATACCGCATTGAAGTATCATAATCAGAAAGAAAATAAAAGTTTGTACCCAGGTTAACATTAACTAAAGCTTCGTTAACTTTATCATTAAGTGCTTTAAAAATTTCCAGCGCTTCTAAACTTTTTTGAACTCCTTCTTCATTTTCTGACATCCAAATTTGACATGCGCCAATCGTTTTTAATGCTCTCCCCTTCCCCTCTTGGTAATCAATGTCTAATGATTTTGAGAGTGCCAAATTTGCATACTCCATTGCCTTGACAGGATCTTTTGCACGAAGATTGTCCGCCTCGGAATTAATTCTGTCAATCTCTGTTAACTTATTATCAGCCGCAGTTTTAGGCATAGTAAGACAAACAAGATACAAATAAATTCTATTTTATAAAAGATTCTTAATGCTGAATAAATCATTGATTATCTGATTATTACATTCGTTATTGGTTCTGAAATAATGGTAAACAAAAAAACCCCTTTGCTAAAAGGGGTTTAAATGTTGTATTCGTTATTGATAATGGATTAAACGGAAGTTGCTTCTTCCATATAACTTTCAATCGGCTCACAAGAACAAACCAAATGCCTGTCGCCATAAGCATTATCAACTCTTCCAACACTTGGCCAAAATTTATTTGCCTTAACCCATGATAAAGGAAAAACAGCTTTTTCCCTTGAGTATGGTAAATTGTAATCGTCTGAAATGACCTTCTTTGATGTGTGAGGCGAATTTTTAATGACATTATTAGTTTTATCTGCCTTACCATCAATAATTTCCTGGATTTCTTTTCTGATGGAAATCATTGCTTCACAGAAACGGTCTAATTCAGCCTTATTTTCACTTTCTGTTGGTTCAACCATTAAAGTATTAACAACCGGGAAAGCTACAGTTGGCGCATGGAAACCGTAATCCATTAATCTTTTTGCAATGTCTGCCACCTCAACGCCGCTTGCCATCTTGAAATCATTACAATCCAAAATCATTTCATGTGCGCATCTGTCATTAGTGCCTGTGTAAAGTATCTTATAATGCTCCTTTAAAATATCCTTCATATAGTTAGCATTAAGAATTGCAATTTCTGTTGCGCTCTTTAGTCCTTCGCTTCCAAGCATTTTGATATAACCATAACTAATCAATAAAATTAGTGCACTTCCGTAAGGAGCAGAACTAACTGCATTAATTCCTTTTTCACTTCCTGTATTAATTACAGGGTGAGAAGGCAAATATGGTACTAATTTTTCTACCACTCCTATTGGTCCCATACCAGGACCGCCACCACCATGTGGAATAGCAAAGGTTTTATGTAAATTCAAATGGCAAACATCAGCACCAATATTACCCGGTGACGTTAATCCAACTTGCGCGTTCATGTTTGCACCGTCCATATAAACCAAACCACCGTTATCGTGAATGATTTGAGTTATTTCTGTTATTCCTTCTTCGTATACACCATGCGTACTAGGATAAGTAATCATGATGCAACTTAAATCATTTTTATATTGTTCTGCCTTCGCTTTCAAATCTGCGATGTCAACATTTCCTTTGCTATCACACTTCACGACAACAATTTTCATTCCTGCCATTGCTGCGCTTGCAGGATTGGTTCCGTGTGCAGATTGCGGAATCAAGGCAACAGTTCTGTTTGGATTATTGTTTGCCAAATGGTATTGTCTGATTGTCATCAAACCGGCATACTCTCCTTGAGCACCAGAATTGGGTTGGAAACTCATTTTAGAGAATCCAGTGATATTACTTAAGTCTTTATCCAGAGTACTAATTATTTCATTATATCCTTCAGCTTGATTTTGCGGAACAAAAGGATGAATATTTGCAAACTCCGGCCAGGTTAATGGCAACAACTCACTCGCTGCATTTAATTTCATAGTGCATGAACCCAATGAAATCATTGAATGTACAAGAGATAAATCTTTGTTCTCTAAAGATTTAATATAGCGCATCATTGCGCTTTCGCTATGGTGAGAATTAAAAACTTCTTGAGTTAAATAATCAGTAGTTCTCTTAACTGAAGATTTTGAAATCACATTAGCTGAATTATTAACTTTTGCATCAACCCCAAATACTGATAATATATCTTTTAAATCATTTTCACTAACTGTTTGATCCAAAGCAATAGAAACATGATTATCATCTACCAATCTAAAATTGATTTCCTTCTTAAGTGCTGCTGCAATAACATCATTAGCTTTACACTTAACTAATATAGTATCGAAAAATATTTTTGAAACTACTTCAACACCATTGCCTTTCAATGCCTCTGCCAATGCTACTGCATTTCCATGAATAGTTGAAGCAATTGTTTCAATGCCTTTCGGGCCATGATAAACTGCATACATACTTGCCATAATGGCCAGCAATGCTTGGGCAGTACAAATATTTGAAGTGGCTTTATCGCGTTTAATATGCTGTTCTCTTGTTTGCAAAGCCATTCTCAAAGCACGATTACCTTCAGAATCAATGCTCACGCCAATGATTCTTCCGGGTATTAAACGCTTATAATCTTCTTTGCATGCAAAGAATGCAGCATGCGGACCACCGTAACCTAATGGCACACCAAATCTTTGAGAGTTTCCATAAACCACGTCTGCTCCCCAATCCCCCGGAGCTTGAATTAGAGCCAAGGCCATTAAATCGGAACCAACTGCTACTTGAATCTCCTTTCCTTTACAAGCTTTTACGAAATTAGAATATTCGTGTATCTCACCATTTAAATCAGGATACTGAATGACTGCTCCAAAGTAATTGTCATCCGCTTTAAATGAAGCACTATCTCCAATTACAACCTCAATACCAACAGGTTCAGAACGTGTTTTAATCACATCTATTACCTGCGGAAAAGTGTCTTTACTTACAAATAGTTTGTTGGCATTATTTTTTTGCTTTTCTCTGCTTCTGTTACTAAAGAACATGAAAACCGCCTCTGCTGCTGCAGTAGCTTCATCCAATAAACTTGCATTTGCAATTGGCATACCGGTTAAATCCATAACCATTGTTTGAAAATTCAAAATCGCTTCTAAACGACCTTGAGCAATCTCCGCCTGATAAGGCGTATAAGCGGTGTACCATCCCGGGTTTTCCAGCACATTTCTTTGAATGACAGAAGGTAGAATTGTATTGTTATAACCCAATCCAATATAACTTCTATAAACTTTATTCTTCTTTCCTAAAGCTCTCAGGTGGTTTAAATACTCAAATTCTGTCATTGGCTCACCAACCTTTAAGGGTTCTTTCAGACGAATGCCTTTTGGTACAGTTTGATTAATTAATTCGTCAACGCTTGAAACGCCAATTTTTTTTAGCATTTCGTTTATTTCATTTTCTCTAGGCCCGTTATGTCTAGAAACAAAACTATCTTTTGCCATAATTGTAAGGTTTTTGGAAGAACAAATATACTCTATTTAAGCGCTTTATAAAGTATTTTTTAGTTGATAACCTGTTGATAATTTACCCTTAGCCTATACATTGAAACAGCTCAAATGTCATCAAAACCAATAAAAAGTATTCGCTTCGAAAAATTGTTAAATATCATGCTAGGTTAAATTAAATTTTAATTTTAAATGAACGTTCGCCATACACAAGTGTATACAACATAAGGAAAGGCATTAAGATAACTCTCGTTTGGCACAAAATTCTATTTATACAGATGAACAACTAATGGAATTCGTTTCAGAGGGAGATGATAGGGCCTTTCAAGAATTATATGAAAGGTATTCGAAAAAATTATTTGGCTATTTTTTGCGTATGATGAAATTTAATAAAGTAGTTGCTGAAGACGCATTGCAAGATGTTTTTTTGAAAATTGCGGAGAAACCACAACTGTTTAAGACAGACAAATCCTTCAGAACCTGGATTTTTTGTATTGCATCTAACTATTGTAAGAATTATTATCGTTACGAAGCTGTTAGGTTAAATGGGAACGCAGAACATTTTTCTCTACCGATAGGATTTAATGATGAGTTTCTTCTTCACGCGGAAAAAATAGACAGAGTAAAGTTTGATACAGCCTTAGCAAAATGCCTGAATGAGTTATCTTTTGAAAAGAAAGAAGCTTTTGTTTTAAGATACCAAGAAAACAAAAGCATTACTGAGATTTCAGAAATACAAAACTGCTCTGATGGAACTGTGAAATCAAGAATACATTACTCCAACAAATTCTTGGGTGAAAAATTAAAAGCGTATAATCCTAATCAAGCAAATCATGAATAATGAATATGAAAAATACTTAAGTGAGAAGTTATCTCTAGATAACTTTAAAGAAGTTGAGAACACGCCAAGGCTCAATAAAAATTCAATTAAATTAGTTCAATTAAAGAGACGAAAAGTTGAGCGATTTGAATTTATTGGAATTATCTCATTCTTGTTTGGGAATTTTAGAACTGGCTTGACTACTATTGTTATTCTTGTCTCACTTGCTTTGCTCACACAAACGGAAATTACTCACAACAACAGAGTGGGATCTTCTCAGCCAACTAAAAATCCAGAATACTCAACATTTGCAACGATAAGCAATACTTATATGGCCAGCTTAAAGCCTTCCGAATACAGCCATGTAAACACGACCTCAACCAGAACTAATGTAACATGCATATCAACTTTTATAGGAAAAAACTAAATGAACTTAACTAATAATTCACTTGATGAGAAGAACGAACAATTTTCGTACTTCTGGTTTAAAAAGAAATCACATTCAATACTATTGCTAATGTTGATTGCTATTTCTTTTTACATTACTACAATTTATAACGAGACAGTCTTTGATGACGGTATAAATATTCACCAAAATGGCTATGTATTAAAGGGGGTACGTGGGATTCCTGAAATATTAACCAACGATACGTACCAAGATTTTTATTCAAGGATGAATGCTGGAGATCAACTTCAAGGAGGTAGATATCGACCATTAACCACTATATCATTTGCTTTGGAACAGGAGTTCATCCATAGTTATCGAACTGGGTACTATAATTTTTGTGCTGATTTGGACAAAAATGGGGAGTTAGGAGATTCCATTGTATCCTATACTAATAACAATGGTTCACTTACTAAGAATTATGAGTACAATGAATATGAAGACGCGAATTGTGATGGAAAAATTACGCCTAATGAATGCATTAATTGTTG
>JBFWYJ010000024.1:0-17590 GCA_050186555.1 Bacteroidia bacterium | reverse complement strand
GCTTTTAATAAGTGGAATAACATTTGCGCAAGACTTGACTTTAACACAGTTTCAGAATTCACCAACGTATTTGAATCCTGCTTTTACGGGCAATAAAAGTCTACACAGAGTATCGCTTGGGTATAGAAATCAATGGCCGGGATTAAAGAAGAGTTTTACTAGTTACCTTTTAACCTATGATTATTCATTAAGCAGATATAAGAGCGGTATTGGGCTGATTGCTATGCAGGATAAAGCAGGAGCTTCGAAATTGACAAACACGAAAATTGGGTTAAACTATAGTTATGTTTTGCCGCTTGACGGAGGCATGACATTAAGAATGGGCCTTCAGGCGTGTTTTAATCAAAAGAAAAATGACCTTCAATCCTTAGTTTTTAGCGACCAGATTATAACAGGCTCAACATCATTAGATGTATTAAATCATGCAAATGGTTCAGTTAATTATTTTGATGTAGGTACAGGTTTGTTGTTAGAATCAAATGATTTTTGGTTTAGTGTTTCCGCACTACACTTGAATCAGCCAAAAAATAATTGGTGGGGAACCGAGGATGTGCTTCAGATGTTAATTAGCAGCACCGGAGGATATCACTATTCAATTGCTAAAGATGAGGCTACCCAAAAACCAAGCCATCGTGTGAGTGCTTCATACCATTACAGACATCAAGGCGTTAACGACCAATTGGATTTGGGCGTTTCACATTTTTACAAATTCATTGACTTTGGTATTTGGTATAGAGGTGTTCCGTTTAAAACATTCAATAGTTCATTAACAGGAAGTGAAAGTATTGCTTTTGTTTTAGCCTATGAGCCATTAAAAGGAGGGTACCGCATAGGATATAGTTTTGATTTAACTATTTCTAATTTGGGATTGTCATCAACCAATGGAACACATGAAATAGGATTGTCCTATGAAATTGGTTCTAAAAAGCCTGCCAAACGTAGGGCTAGAAATACTATTGGGGGAGGAACAGAAGGACCTGTGAAGTTATAATTTTAATAATACAATAAGAAGAAAGTTCTTATTTGTTTGCAATTGTAGATATCGAAACATGTGGCGGTAAATTTGAATACCGTCGCGGCAGAATCACGGAGATTTGTATTGTTCAACATGATGGATTGCAGGTAACCAATGTTTATACAACATTGATTAATCCTGAGTGTAATATTTCTCCATTCTACACAAATATCACCGGTATCACAAATGAAATGGTACAAGATGCTCCAAAATTCCATGAAATAGCTAACAATATTTGGGAGCTGACTGAAGGAAGGGTTTTTGTAGCGCATAACGTAGGATTTGACTATAATTTCATTAAAGATGAGTTTTCTTCTTTGGGAGCGAAGTTTAAAAGAGAAACACTTTGTACTGTTCGTTTAAGTCGAAAATTGATGCCGGGTAAGCTTTCTTATAGTTTAGGCAATCTTTGTGAATCACTTGGAATAGAAAATTCGGCAAGACATAGAGCAGAGGGAGATGCAATTGCTACCGCCAAATTGTTTGATCTTTTATTGCAGATTAAATCAACAAATCCGGAATTAAAAAATAAAGGTGTTGATGAGATAATGACCAGGAGAATTGACAAAATGAAAAAATACATCCTCGACAAGTTGCCTGAAGAATGCGGCGTCTATTATTTCTACAACAAGGATGGTCAAATTATTTATATTGGCAAGAGCGTCAATGCCTACAACAGGGCTTTGAGCCATTTCAATTCTACTGAATCAAAGGGAAAGAAAATGTTAAATGAGCTTTATTCAGCAGGGTTTACAAACACTGGAAGTGAGTTGATTGCCTTGCTGTTGGAAACAGAAGAGATTAAAAAGCATCAGCCAAAATTTAACAGAATGAGAAAAGCAACAGTGTATTCTCATTGTATCGACTGGTTTATTGATGAGAAACAAATAGTGAATTTTAGAATTGTTGAGTATGACTTTTCTGAAAATGCATTATGTACTTTTGTTTCCTATTTAAGTGCTAGAGAAAGGTTAGAACAGTGGATTGAGGACTATAGTCTTTGTTTAAAATATTGCGGACTAACAGGAGAGGATTCAGTTTGCTTTAATCATCAGATAAAGAATTGTCTTGGAATATGTGCTGAAGAAGAATCACCTGATGAGTATAATCTAAGAGCTCATAAGGTCTTGGCGAATCACCAATATTCATATGAAAGTTTTGCTGTAATTGATAAAGGAAGAAATCTGGAAGAGCGTGCCATAATCGTGATAGAGAATAATCACTTTATTGGTTATGCCTATCTGAATGAATTTGATAGCTTTTCTTCTATGGATGAATTAAAAGGGTATTTGCGTCCGGTTAATCATTTTCCGGAAGCAGACGAGTTGATAAGAACTTGGATGAAGAAAAATAAAAGCAGGGTTTTAAATTTGGCACACAATGCTCAAAAATTAACTAATTAGTATTTTTTGTTGTTTGAACTTTTTATTTTCTAAGTTGTTCTATATCTTTAGAAGAATAAATGTCAGAATCATTAAATAGAAGAGGTTTTTTCACTCGCCTGGGTTTGGGATTAACAACCATGGCAGCTGCCTCTATTAAAGGTATTTCAGAAAAAATTTCAGATTCATTTAACATCAATAAGCAGAATAGTAAAATGTCACCTGTAAAAAGTATTAAACCGTTGGGGTTTCAGTGGGAAACGCAAGACCCCTTCATTTTTTGTGTTCATCATGAAGATTTTTTTCCCAAAGGAAATAAAGAGTTTGGTCCTGATACATCACTAGATGGAAGGCATATTGGAGATGATTTTATTATCAAAGACGGATTTAGAATGTATCATGGAACTACAGTTCCTGGTTTTCCCGGACATCCTCATAGAGGTTTTGAAACTGTGACTGTAGTCAGAAAAGGAATGGTAGATCATGCAGACTCGCTAGGTGCAGCCGGCAGATATGGTAATGGTGATGTGCAATGGATGACTGCAGGTAAGGGCGTCCAACATTCAGAAATGTTTCCTTTGTTAAACCAAGATAAAGATAACCCACTAGAACTTTTTCAGGTTTGGTTGAATTTACCAAAGAAAAACAAAATGGTTGAACCACATTTTAAAATGTTGTGGAGAGAGGATATTCCAAATCTAAATTTGGTTGATAAGAATCAAAAGAAAGTATTGGTTGAACTAATTGCCGGTAAGTTAGATAATAAGACAGCTGTACCGCCACCACCGGATAGTTGGGCGGCAGACAATCAAAATCAAGTCTTAATTATAAATATTAAGCTTGAAGAAGGAGCAGAATGGATTCTCCCAAAAGCAGGTGCAGGAGTCAATAGAACATTGTACTTCTATGAAGGTGAAAAAATGCAAATTGCGGACAAAGAGATTTCAAAGTACCATTCTATTGAAGTAAACACGGAGAATGATATGTTGCTTAAATCAATTGAAGGCAATGCAAGTATTTTTGTTTTACAAGGCAAACCAATTTCTGAACCGGTTATGCAATATGGCCCTTTTGTAATGAATACTAAGGAAGAAATACATCAAGCCTTCAACGATTACCATGCAACACAGTTTGGAGGATGGCCATGGCCAAGAAGAGACCAAGTGCATCCTAAAGAAAAAGGAAGATTTGCCAAGCATGCTGATGGCAAGGAAGAAGTAAAAACCGGTTAAATGAATAAGATAAAATTAGCGTTTCTATTGTTGCTTGTAAGTGTTATTTCAATTAATGCTCAGGATGTGGACAAGCAATTGTTAGGTAAATGGGATTGGGTTGAAACCTCAGGTGGTTTTGGCGGCTTAACTACAACGCCCAAAACAGAAGGATATCAGAATGCTTATTTTTTTAGTGATGCAAAATCACTTTATGAATATAGAAATGGAAAATGCCACAAACAATATACTTATACTTTAAGAAAGACATTTACTGAGGGGCAGGAAGAACCGACATTAGAATTGCGGTTGAATAATAAAGAAACAAAGGAAGGAACCAAGTATAATTTAAAATTTGAAGGTAAGGACGATTTGTACTTAAGCGAAACGCATCCTGATGGATTCGTATTTCATTATTCCAGAAAAAAATAACTACTCGCTCCAACGAAATACATTTTTTTGTTCGATTCCTATTAAGTCTATAATTCTATCTATAATCGTCGAGGCAAGATCTTCAAAATTGTTAGGCTTAGAATAGAAGGATGGACTGGCAGGTAGAATGACACCACCGGCTTCGGTAATTAGCTTCATATTATTAATATGAATGATGCTTAATGGCGTGTCTCTTGTGACAAGAATCAAACGTCTTCTTTCTTTCAAAATCACATCTGCAGCACGCGTAATCAAATCATTGCTTATTCCATTGGCAATTCTAGCCATAGTTCCCATGCTACAAGGACAGACAACCATGAAATTGAATTTTGCGCTCCCGGAGGCAAAAGGAGCCATGAAATCAGATTTGTTGTAAAACTTAAAAGGATAGTCTTTAAACGAATCATTTTCCAATTCGAGTTTCCACACTTCTTTAGCATTATCACTAAATACAACAGCTATTTCAGAGAAATTTGATTTTAATTCTTTTAAACGGTCAAAAAGTACCTTCGCATAAATACTTCCACTTGCTCCGGTAACAGCTACTACTATCTTATTCATTGGGAATTTCCTTTTTCTTAAAAGCGTCAATTTTATAAACAACAAATATACTGAGTATATTGTTGTATAAACCCTGGTTAAAAAAACGAGCAACGGGGTTAGGGAAGAAGACTTGATTAGCCCTGATTCCGTAATTTCTTGCAGGTACAAATGAATTTCCGGATCTAACTTCTATGGTAATTTTTTCATCAATATTTCTGCCTAAGCCAACATTAACACCAAAATCAAAATTATTGAATGGATAAACGCCATTCCAGTTTCCTATTTCTGTGTCTTCAGAGTACGACAAAAGATATGCGGCATAACCACCAAGCGTGATGAAGTATTTTGAGTTAACATAACGTTGGTAATAAACCGGAATTTCCAAATAATTCAGATTAACTCTGTAGAACGTATAATCACCTTTGTCAGGATTTTGATTTTTTCTTGCTCCTTTTTGAGTAAATAGAAACGCAAATTCGAATGACGACATGTCGTTGAATCTGCTGTTTAATCCAATGCCACCATTAACCCCAAATTTTCTGTAACCACTTGCATTATCTCCATGAATTTGACAGGCATTGATACCTATCATTGGTTTTAGGGTGAATACTGTTTTGTTTTGACCATTAACGAAACCAGTCAAACAAAGTAGTAGTATTATTCTAATTAAGCTCAAAATAAAAAACCGACAATTTAGTCGGTTTAATTTACATAAAAAATACGAGATTAAAATTTATATCCAAATCCAATTGCAAAAGTTGTTAGTGCTTGAATTCTTGGACCATCAATATCCTCCGGCTTGTCATATTTACCATCATTATCCCAGTCGCGCTTAATAATAATATCATCATCATAAATAACCTGAGAAATAATATTTGCAGTAAAGAATTTATTGATTTTAAAGGTTAGTAGATTATTAAAAACAACATCGATGTTTTGTGGATTGTTAGCATAATTGGAGAATAAATCAAGATAAGAGTCAAGATTAACATTTTTAAATACGTCCTTTTTAAATTTAATTATTACTCTTCCTCCTAACTCACTTCTAAGATTTTTACCAGGAGTAATGATGTTATTGTTATTATCATAAACAGCTTTTTCAACGCCATATGCTCCATCATCAGCCAAATATTGTCTTGCAACATAAGTTAGTTTACCCGCAATAGGTGCTATGAAGGCAGAAAAGTAAGGAGCTGGTTTGTAATCAATACCTATAGCTATTTGAATATAGGCTGGTGATGTAAAGTCGGATGTAGCTTTCCCAAATATTGAATCACCAACATATTTATAACCCGGAGCTAATTGTGAACGGAAATCGGCCTGTGCAGCATAAAACCAATGTTTCGCAAAGGCATTCACATTGAACTTTGATAGAGCGAATAATTGATCAATGTTTTTTCTGAACAGTTTTGCTTCACCCGGCTTAATTATACCGTATTGAGCATCCAATTTATTGGTCCATTGTAATTTGCCTTTTTTATAATTGGCCTCAATGTTAAGAATACCATTAATAGCAACATTGTCTTGTCCACCACCTTGCCAATTATGCATAGCAGTCTGACTGGCATTTAATCCAAAGAATCCGGTCACTTTCCAACTGGTATCTTTTTTTGTCACGATTGCGGAACTGTCTTGCGCGAAAATAGTAGCATTAAAAAATAATAGGAGAATTGTAATTTTTTTCATGATTGTTTAGTATTCTTTTACGATGTTATATAATGTGTCCCTTTGTACAGGTATTCTGTTTACTTGTTTAATTAGCTCTATTAGTTCTTCAGTAGACATTTTTGGATTTTTTTCTTCTGCACCGGCCATGCTGTAGATTTTTGTAGTATCATCAATAGTGCCATCCAAATCATCTGCTCCAAAACTCAATGCCAATTGAGCAGTATTTCTTCCAATCATTGCCCAATACGCCTTGATATGGTCAAAATTATCTAAGTAAATCCGAGAAATTGCATAATTTCTTAAGTCTTCAATTATACTAACCTCAGGTACATGCGACATTTCGTTGTCTTTATTTCTAAATTTCAGTGGGATGAAAGCATTAAATCCACCTGTCTTATCTTGTAAATTTCTTAATCTATCTAAATGGTCAATTCTATGTTCAAACGTTTCAATGTGCCCGTAGAGCATAGTGGCATTGCTTTTCCCACCCATGTTATGCCATATTTCATGAAGCGTCAGCCATTCTTCTGAACTGCATTTTCCACCTGCAATTTTATCTCGAATTTCTTTATTGAATATTTCTGCACCACCGCCCGGTAAACTCCCCAGGCCTGCCTCTTTTAATTGTTTTAAGCCATCTTCATAACTTACTTTAGCTTTCTTGAATATGTAGTGAAATTCAACTGGCGTTAAAGCTTTGATATGTAAATCAGGACGATGTTTTTTTATCTCTTTGAATAGTTCTGTGTAAAAAGTTAAATCTTGCTTAGGTACGACACCACCAGTAATATGAACTTCTGTTACAGCTTGCCCATCATACGATTTAATTATGTCTAGTATTTGATTAACGCTAAGCTCCCAGCCTTCTTCTCGGTTTTTAATCAGACGAGAATAAGAACAAAAACTACAAGAATAAACACAGACGTTTGTTGGTTCTACGTGAAAGTTATGGTTAAAGTAGACAAAGTTTTTGTTTTTCTTTTCTCTAACATGATTAGCTAATAAACCAACCAGGCCTAATGAAGCATTTTGATAGAGTTCTACTCCTTCTTCTTGGGAAATTCTTTTTCCGGAAAGTACTTTCTCTGAAATAGTTTTGAGTTCACTTGAGATACCGGATAAATTAATTAAGCTTGAATTGCCTGTTTCTGTAAGTTGCATAAATCGCCTCAAATTTACAATTTACTTAAATAAAAAAGGCTGCCTATGGCAGCCTTTTTTGAAAATTAAACTAATATTTAGCTTTTTGCTTCTTCAGACTTCTTTTTGCAACAAGATTTCTTTTCTTTATTGCATCCTTCTTTCTTCTCACCAGCGCAAGCTTTTTTACCTTTTTTGCAACATTCTTTCTTTGCTTTTTTGTCTTTGTCGTCGCCGTTGTTACCAGCGAAAGCAGTACCAGCTAATAAACCGGTAAATGCTAATAATACTAATGCTTTTTTCATTGAATTCAATTTTTAAACGTTTCAACTAAGTTATCAATAAAGGTTTAATTAAAATGTTAAAATTGGATAAAAAGAGTAATGAATATTACTTTTCTAAGCCAGATTTACAACGTCAAGCACCACCAAAATTGCAAATATAGCGTAACCGATAATTGTAAAATGTAAAAGGAGGTCAATCCAAAAATTCATTGTTACACTTTTGCCATCCTTTATATAAACAGCAATTAATGCTAAAATTGGAAAAAGGCTTAAAATAACCAATAAGACAGTGTTTCCCCCATCCCCTTTTTTAGAAGCCTGTGCGTTAAGCTTTTTCTCAATGTTTTTGAATTCATAACCTTTTATGTTGTGGGTTTCATTAGAAGAAGCAACAATGGATGAATTATTAAAAGAGTTGTTTTTTATTTTAACACTATTAACCTGGGTATTTGAATTTGAGGCTAAAAATTCATTTGAATAACTTGTTTGATTTACAGATTCTGTAACGATTTCTTTCTCAAAGTGATCAGGCGTAGTTGTAATTTTATCAGCCTTTATTGATGCTAAAGAGGTTGATTCGTTTTTATCCGGGTTTTGTTTTTTGCCGGATTTAGCAATATAAAAGCCTTTATTGTATTTTCTTTTGGCTATAGTGTATTTAGCCTGGCACGAGCCTAAGATTAATCCGGCAAGAGCGAATAAATAAAATATTTTTTTCATACGTATTGAGTTTTTATAAATGTACAATTAATGAAGTCATTATTAGTTCCTGAGTTATTCATTTTTTCCACAGGTATGTTAATAAAGGACTGCTGTTATTGGATAATGGTCTGTTAAAGATTCTTTAAAGGGCTTGTAGCTAGCACATCTTAATGATTTATCGTATAATATATAGTCAATTCTAAATTGAGGCCATTCGCCGTTATACGTTTGTCCGAGACCAAATCCTTTTTCTAAATAGGCGTCATTTAGATTTCCTGTTAATTCATTGTAAGTATATGAAGCAGGTGGGTCGTTGAAATCACCACATAAAATAATTTTATACGGACAGTTTTTCATATGTAATCTGATGATATCAACTTGTGCTGCTCTTTTGACAGTGGCTCTCTTAATCCTTCGTAATACGTTTTTACTGTTTTCTATTTCGTCTACTTCTGTACCTTCTTTGATTTGTTTGAGAAAAGCAACGTCTTTTTTGGAAAAGCTTATGGATTGTAAATGCACATTATAAACTCGAAATGTATCGATTGGTGTTACAATATCACTATATATGCATAAATTATTACTCTTAGTTTTAAATAGGATTTTTCCTTTATTAATAATTGGAAATTTACTGAATGTCCCAATTCCCCAGTGATCTTTTTCTCGAAGAGTTGAAGTATATTCTACATGGTGATATTGAAAATTTAAATTTTCACTTAATGTTTTGGTATTATCATAATCACCTTCTTCTTCCGAAGTATAGAATTCTTGTAAGCATAAAATATTCGATCGAATTTCATTTAAGTAAGAAAGAATTTCATTTCTGGTGGAATCATTTTTTCTCCAATTGTATAAATCGAACAGCATGCTATTGTATGACGTTATTTTTATGTTGTTTTTAGGAAAATCAGTTTCTTCTTTAGAAAATTGGACGTATTTAAAGATAGTTCCAATGCACAGAATAATTGCCAAAGCACCAAAGATGGCAACTCTCTTGAATTGAATCAGCCAATAAATCATGAAGCAGGCGGCCAGAATTAACAGGTAAGGAAATGCTAATCCAAAAAAGGAGGGTAACCAAAATACTTCAGGTGAAATGAATTTAGAATAGTGTGCAATTAGTAACGCAATTATTACAAGATAATTAATCCATAGTATAATGGTGTTTAGTCTAGACAATTTCCGTTCATTTCTTACTTTAACGATTTGTCTGAGTTCTGAAAAAGATATGTTGGGAATAAATTTGATCTTAACGATTATTAAAAATCAAAAATAACATGAATAGAATAGGTACTGAAGACAAGAGCATGCCTATATATCCTTTTGGCCACTTAGTGTCATCAAACTCAAATTTATTATTCAGATAAATGTTAATTCCCGACATAAAAAATCCCGCTATACCAAGCAACATGCCTATAAAAATTAAGCCAGGTCTGTAAATAGAACCTGCGCTAAGTAATCCGAAAACAATTGATAAGTAACCGGATACAAGATAAATTTTTCTGGTAATCATTAATTATTCTGAAAAGAAGTTCGAAATTTTACGTCTTAATTTGCTTTGGTAATTTTGAAATTGCCAATCGTTATAGTTATTTGTTGCATTAATACACTTACCGAATTGTTTGATCCTGTACTGCATCTCTTCGCGCAATAAATGAAACAATTCCATTGCTTCTGCATATTCTGAAGCGTTGTCTTTTATGCGATTAAAATGATCTTCAAGACTTGAATCTAATACAGAGTGTGGTTTTAAACCTTTTCTAACCGTGTTTAAATAGTGGTCTCTTACCACAAAAGCCTCACTGCTTGAGTTTAAAAATCGCTCTTTAATTTCTGGAGGCATTTCGTAATCGTTCTCCAACTCATAATCCCATTCGTCTTTATAACGCTGTTCAAGGTACAAATGTGGAGAAGTAAACACATGATGCCAATCAATCGGATATTGCCAAAGATTGAATCTCCTTGAATTATTGCCAAGATCAATTATTTTAAATTGTCTTTTTTGCGGTAATAATCTGCTGCCTCTTCCAATCATTTGATGGTAGAGCGTTAATGATTTGGTAGCTCTGTTTAGGATGATAGTTTCAACTTCAGGCTCATCGAAGCCTGTAGTTAATATACTTACCGAGGTTAAAATACCATCTTTTGTATTTCTGAACCATTCTAATGTTTCCGCTCTGTCTTTATCACTAAATGTACTATCAAGGTGGCGAATTGGAAATCCTTTTTTCTTGAAGGTTTCATAAATAGCGCGACTGGTTAAAATACCCGCGTTAAAAATTAATGTTTTTGTGCCTTTGGCTAATTCTTCATACGATTCAACTAACTTACTTTGCATTATTGATTGCGTATACAACATTTCATGAGACCCAATCGTAAACTCACCATTACTCCCAACTCTTAAAGAACTCAAGTTTACATCATAACTGTATGTTACACCATCACATAAATATCCGTCCTCAATTAATGTGGCTATGCTTTCTCCAATGATTAGGTCGCTGTAAGTCTGATATAGAGGCAACTTTTTATTACTGCTTAAAGGAGTGGCTGTTACTCCCAGTATGTTCACGTCTTCGAAGTAATGAAATATTTTTCTGAAAGAATTGTTATGCGCTTCGTCAACAATTACTAACCCAATGTCCTCAAGAAATTGGTCATTTTCCTGAAGTCTATTATTTAATGTTTCAACTAGAGCAGTAAAGCTTTGATATTCACTTTGCTGAGGTAGCGATTTTACATCACTGTTGATGATTTTATTTGTCACCCCAAGCTCTTCTAATACCTGGTTAGTTTGTTTGCTTAGTTCTATTCGATGAGTTAGTATTAATACTTTGCGCTTGTAAGAATTTATGTATCTTCTTGCTATTTCACTGAAAATTATAGTTTTACCGCCACCGGTTGGTAGCTGAAACAGTAAATTCGCATTGTTAGGTAAATTAGTTAGTTTCTCGAAAATATTATCTACTGCACTTTTCTGATAAGGATACAGAGTCTTTTCCTCTTTCGTTTCAATTTGTTCTTTTTCCATAAGGGGGATGTCAAATATAGAACAAAATCAATGTTTTAAAGCCCTTTTTTAGTGCTTATCGTCCAATAAATTTTAATTATCTTTATGGTTTTTTTCATATGCCATCAATTTCAAATAAAGCAACAATAATGCCTTCTTCACCAATAAGAAAATTGGTGCCATTTGCAGAAGCCGCAAAAAAGAAAGGAATTAAAATATATCATTTAAATATTGGTCAACCTGATATTGAAACGCCTGTTGAGTTTTTAGATGCAATTAAGAATGCAGATTTAAAAATTGTTGAGTATTCTCACAGTGCAGGAAATGAAAGTTATCGAAAGAAACTTTGTACGTATTATGCTTCTCATAACATCAACGTAAGTCAGGATGAAATAATCATTACTTGCGGAGGTAGTGAGGCTATTGAATTGGCAATTTTATCTTGTTTTAATCCTGGTGATGAAATATTAATTCCTGAACCATTTTATGCAAATTATAATGGTTTCTCAACCGCAGCTGATGTGATTGTGAGACCGGTAGTAAGTTCTGTTGAGTCAGGTTTTGCACTACCTTCAATGGAAGAATTTGACAGGCTGATTACTCCAAGAACAAAAGGAATTATGTTATGTAATCCGGGTAACCCTACCGGCAGATTATATACCAGAGAAGAATTAGAGGGATTAAAAGAGTTAATAAAAAAGTATGATTTATTCTTGCTAAGTGATGAGGTTTATAGAGAGTTTTGTTATGATGGGAAGGAGTACGTTAGTGTAATGCATTTGAAAGGTTTGGAACAAAACGTAATATTGCTGGATTCCATTAGCAAACGTTACAGTGCATGTGGCGCAAGAATTGGCGCCATGATATCAAAGAATAAGGAAGTAATGGCTGGAGCTATTAAATTTGCTCAAGCGCGTTTAAGCCCTCCAACATACGGACAAATTGGTGCGGAAGCAGCACTTAGCACCCCAAAGAGTTATTTTGATAAAGTTAATGCAGAATATGTTGCCAGAAGAAATTATGTAATTGACAGGTTGAATAAAATGCCGGGTGTTTTTTGCGCGATGCCAAGTGGCGCATTTTATTGTATGCCTCAATTACCAATTGATGATTCAGATAAATTTTGTCAATGGTTATTGGAAGAATTTTCTCTGGAGAATGAAACTGTAATGTTAGCACCGGCTACAGGATTTTACTCAACACCTGGCGCAGGTATCGATCAGGTTAGAATTGCTTATGTACTTAACTTGACCGATTTGGAAAAAGCAATGAATTGTCTTGAAGAAGCACTTAAAAAGTATCCCGGAAAAACGAATTAATAATGATTAAGAAAGCTATTTCATTGTTAAGTTTCGTGATGGTATTTGCTTCATGTTCTGATGCAGATGAGGTATTATCTGATAAAGCGACAAAAGAAGATTCAGCGGTTTTTTTACCAAAGGTGTTAGAGAAAGGACCTAATGCTGTTAAGGAAGCAACAGAACTCAATGACAATAAAGGAATAATTGGCATTTATCATGTTCCTGAAATGTTATCCTTAACGATTTTAGATTCTGCGGAGTATTCAGGTATTGCAAAGAAATTATCTGCTAATTTCAGAAAATTGGTAGAGGACGCTGATTTATCAAAGGCAGAAATTGATGGTTCTGGTGGTGTGATTTATTACAACAATGACCCCGAAAATTTTATTTTCGAGTGCGTTGTTCCTATAAAAGAAATGCCGAAGAAAAAGCCAAAACATAGTCAGGTAGTTGTTTTGGAGGAAGATAAGATGATAATCTACAATTATTACGGCCCTTATGAGACTTTAAATTTAGTATACGAAGAAGTTCGTGATTACATGAAATTAAACGGGTTGAAACAATCAGGTCCGATGCGCGAATTTTACATTGTGGATCCGGCAATAGAAAAAGATTCTACTAAGTGGTTAACAAGAGTAATGGTTCCTGTTAACTAATCCTAAATTCTTGTACTTATTATTTCTTCATACTAACTTAGATATGTTAGCCGTGAAAAATTATTTATCCAAAAAGCTCTTTGCCATATCGTTTTATCCGATGGTATTTGTTTCCATTCTGTGGTTGGTTTACGGAGTTAGTGAAGCTTTTAGCATAAGCCTTTCCTGGCTGGGTGTTTTGCCCAGAGACATTAAAGGATTGCCAGGAATAGTATGTTCTGTTTTTATTCATGGCGGTTTAGATCATATTGCTTCTAATAGTGTGCCTCTTTTGGTTCTTGGAATGCTTCTTTTCTTCTTTTACAAGCGTATAGCCATTCCTGCTTTTTTTTGGATTTGGATAATTAGTGGCGTTTGGTTGTGGATAGGAGGGAGGAACCATGATCATTTTCCGGTATATCACATAGGGGCAAGTACTTTAGTTTATGGACTTGCTTTCTTTTTGTTTTTTAGTGGTGTATTCAGGAGACATCTTAGATTAATGGTTGTATCTGCGTTGGTTGTTTTTCTCTATGGCAGTATTATGTGGGGAATGTTTCCTATCAAGCAAGAAATTAGTTGGGAGGGACATTTATTTGGAGCAATTGCCGGACTTTTGGTTGCTTTTAATTATAGAAAAGACGGTCCACAAATGAAAAAGTATGATTGGGAGAATGAAGAAGATAATGATGTGGAAATTCATAATGACATTGAAGAAGCAAGAATAATTTCTATCAATTACGTGCTTAAGAAAAACGAAGAAACTGAAGGTAATGATTTACCTGATAAGTGAAACTTTTCCGGAACGAAGGGTTTTTTTCTCTGAGCCTTTTTCTTTTGTTTCTATTTTGTAAACGTAAATATCCTCATCGCACAAATGTCCTTTATATCTGCCATCCCATTTGCCATTAGTACTATTTGTACTATAAATTTGATTCCCCCATTTGTCAAATACGGTGAAGGAATAATAAGTGTATTCACACTGTAATACGGGAAAGAAATTGTCGTTTTTATTGTCCTCGTTAGGTGTAAATGAATTAGGAACCAATATTTCACAATTGCAGGCTTTTAATTTGACATATACACTGTCAAATTTCTCACCACAACTCTTACTTTTTGTCCGAACCCAATAAATACCTTCTTTTGTAACGGATGTGGTGTTTGTTCTTGCTCCTGTACTCCACTCAATTAGGGTATTTGGTGTGGTTTTAATCGATAATTGTTTGTTTTCTTCATTAAGTCAAAATGATTCTTCGCTTCCAAATTCAGGCTCTGCCCCCTGAATGATATTTACATTAAATGTGTCGGTGAATTCACATCCGTAGTTGCTTAATTTAACCCAATATGTTCCACTATTTCGAATAATAATTGATGAGCTCGTACTCTGGTTACTCCAGGAGACATTTGTGTATTTCCCTTTTGCAGTCAAAACTAGCGGCACTCCTTTGCAAATAGAAGTGTCTCTGAATTTGATGTTTGGCTTTTTCACAAACATAACATAGGCACTGTCCTTAATTGTTTTGCTTTCTGTTTCTAACTGAACATAGTATGTGCCTGCATATTTACCACCTTTAATTTTGCGGGTGTTATACTCAATGTTTTTTGGTGTAATCCAAGTGATTTTAGCCTTTTTAAAAACTTTTTCAGAAATGGAAACAAAAATACTGTCACTTTCGCAGACACCTATTGTGTCAGGCAGCACATCCGGTGATTGAGCAACCGCCAAAAAGCCAAATAATAATAACAAATATGTGTATAGTACACGAATAGGTTTAAATATAAAAAAATCGCAATTCGATGATGTGTTAAATTCGATTAAATTATTCAGAGTTCTAAGTCAATAGTAATAATGGTTCCCTGTTTATCAGGATTAATGGTGGATTTATCAATCATCGATACAGATTGCTTTTTGCCACTAATTTGAGAATTTAGCTCAAGGATACTTTGAATGGTTTTAGTACCTAGACTTTTATGTCCCGTTTTTGAATTTTCTTTTGCTCTTATTAAGCCGATTCCATCATCCTCTAATGTTATTTGAAGAAGTTTTTCATTAATTAAATTGAAATTAATAATTAAATGACCGTGTGACATTTTTGGCAATATCCCATGAATAATACAATTTTCTGCATGTGGTTGAATAATCATATTGGGTATGGTGACTTTAGAGCAGTCAATTTTTGGGTCAACATTAATTACAAAATCAAATTTATTCTTAAACCTTTCTTTTTCAAGGTCCAGATAGTAAGTCAATCTTTGAATCTCATCGCTAAGTTTGATTTCTTGCAGAGAAGCTTTTTCAATGATCATTCTAATTAATCTGGAGAATTTGGCTAGGTACTCACTGGCTTTTAAGCTATTATTTGTGTTAATGTAATTCTGAATGGACGTAAGTGAATTAAATATAAAATGCGGACTCAACAAAGCATTCATCGCTTGATGTTTTAATAAATTTACTTGTTGTTCTTCCTGAATTTTAACTAAGGCTCTTTTTTTAATCCTTCTTACCACCAATAAGCTGATAAAGGAAAGTATCAAAACAGAACTAACAATAATTACTAAGAAGGAATACCTTGTTTCTGAAAATGCAACTTCTTTCGTGAATTTTAAAACAAGTGGTTCATTCCAATTTAAGTAATCTACAGAAGTTTGAATTAATAAATTATGTTCTCCTCCTTCCAAAGGTGGTAAACTAAACGTGATATTATCGAAATATTCCCAATTCAGATTGTCAAGTTTGTAGCGATAAAATTGTTTTGATGGTCTTGTAAAGAGCGGACTATTGATAGTGATTGAAATATTTGACTGGTCAGAATTTAACTTAATTGGAAATTGAGATATGTTTATGTTTTGTTGGTTGACTTTAATATTTTCTAAACTCACCTGTTGCAGGTTTGTATTAAGATTAATCAAATCTTTTGTTTTGGTTATTGAAACCCCTCTATTCGTTGAAAAACAAACTAACGAATCATTAAAAGTGATGTCGTTAATGTTGTTGGATAATAGTCCATTTTGTTTATTAATTATTTTCTTAGGATTGAATTCTAAATCACACAATATTAAACCTTCTGTGGTAATAACCCAGTAGTATCCTTCATGGTACATCAATTTATTGAGACCGTAAATAGGCTTACTACCCAACTTCTTTAATGACTTATTATTTTGAATGAACCAAATTTCATCATCAAACAAAATAGATAAGTTTCCATTGACCATTTTAATATCACTTACTTTTTGATTTTGGTTTTTATTTAAAAGATGATAAGCATTTTTATTAAACTCATATAAATAGACACCTTTGTTAGTTCCTATCAATAAGCTGTCATTGGTTGTAAAAAGTGAAGATATGTTCAGTCTGTAATCCGGAAATGCAACCAAAGTATCATATACCTTACTCCCATCTGTGTTGGTCAATAATATGTTAGCTTGCCAATCACAAACAATGTTTTGTTTGATATTGTAAGGAATCGCTAGTTTTCCTAGTATAGGCCAAAAGGAATAGGTTTTATTTCTAATTGAAATATTTTTTTTATTAAAATCAAACTGAGACCTCTTAGAATAATAAGCGCCGTTCGATGTTCTCAGTATATCAAAGACAGGCTCTGCAAGAATTTCATCCGCCTGGCAAATTGTTTTAATATTTCTATCTATTATGTCAAAAGCGTAGAAGCCATTATTTGTAGCAGTTAGAAGTAATTCGTCTTTGAATAGGATTTTATTGAGATTTAAAGTCTTATTGGAAGGTTTAATTGTTATGTGATTAAAAATAGAATTTTGAATAAATAGAATACCGTTATCAAATGTACCAATCCAAATATTTTGATCCATATCCAGAAATATTTGATTGATTAAAGATGGCGTAATACCCAAATCACCAAAAACATCATAGGTCTGGTTTTGGTCTATAAGAAAAACATTTTCGTTAGGGTATGAAGTAAACCAAATTCTGTCATAGTTATCTACAACCATGTTTTCTACCGGTTTTTCTCCAAATATTGAAAAAGTATTATTGTTTGATTTGTATTTCGGAATGACTTCCTTTTGTATTTTACCGGAAGTATTTAGAAAAATTATTTTTGAAGATGTCCCAAGAACCAATTGTTTATTGTTTTCCGCAATAGAGTAGATTGCTGTCGATGGATATTTGCCCAACTTAGTAATCTTACTGGCGTTTACCTCATATAATCCGTCATTTCTACCGCATAGTAATTGTCCATCCTTTGTTTTATAAAAACATAATGCTTGATTGCTTTTATTTTTAGATTTAATTGGA
>JBFWYJ010000023.1:0-18057 GCA_050186555.1 Bacteroidia bacterium | reverse complement strand
AATGTAAGAGTGATAGCAGGAGGAGATGTGATATTAAAGGTTTGTGTTATAGGGCAACCATTTCCATCTTCAATATCCACGGTTTGGGTGCCTGCACATAATCCTGTAATACCTGCACTATTTCCCGGTCCGGGATTCCAAGTATATGTATATGGTGAAGTTCCGCCAGTAACTGCAACTGAAGTGGCACCATTGCATGTTGCAAAACAAGTTAAGTTAGTCTGTGTTGGTGTTACGGTTAGTGCAGAAGGTTGTGAAATTGTTGTATTTGTTGTCGCTGTACATCCATTAGCATCAGTAACTGTTGCTGTAACCAAGCCGGGACAAAGTCCAGTTACAGAAGCAGAGCCTGCTGCTGCAACCGTAAATGTACCTCCCGGATTAAATTGAACAGTATAATCCGGCGTTCCGCCTGTTGGAGAAATAATGATAGAACCATTACATGCTGCATTACAAGAAACACTATTGGTAATCTGATTAGGGTTGACAGGAGGGGGCGCAGTCATTGTCTTGGTAATAACCGTTGAACAGCCATCACCGTCTACTATATTAAATGTATAAACACCTGCGCACAAATTGGAAACAGTATAGGTTAAATTAGTTGTGAAACTATTTGGAGAAGCCGTAGCAGGCAATACGGTAACTTGAAAAGGCGAAGTTCCAAATATTAAACCGGACATAACACCATTACACGACGTTGCACAAGATGGTTGAATAATGCTACTGGTCATGTTAACCGGATTTGGAATGAAGTTGATGTTTTGAGGTGTTGAGAAATTGCCTAACCCATCAAAAATTACAATTTGGTAGTTCTGGCTTGCACATTCACAAGCATTTGAAGCAGTATATACTGAAGAAACGCTTGTTACGTTATTAGCAGTTAAAGTACCAGCCGTAGCGGGACAAATTGGGTTATTTACAAGGACATTATAAGGTGGATCTACACACCCGGGAGAAAAACTAATTGTAAGAACACCGGTGCAAGGGCCGCTACAAGAAGGAGATGTTGTTATCGTAAAGTTGCAAATAGGCATTGAAAATGCCATCAATTTATTAGTAGCATTATTGGTCAGATTAACAGGAGCCTCAAACTTGTTGACATCTTTATAGTTCGTTGAAACATAAACATTCTTTGAGTTTAAGTTTGCATTCGAATTAATCTTGAACTTATCGGATACTTTAATGAAGGCATTTTCGAAAGAAAAACTAGCCAACTGGCTTGGCGCATAAACATTTGCCGCATTAATAAAAGAATTGTGAAATTTGTAAAAACCGCTTCCAAATGTAACTGAATGGCTGAAATCAATATCTAGAGCGCGTATGTCGTAATTTCCTTCATTAAAATATAAATTGGATTTTAATTTATTTAATCCAAACTCAACCACATGTTCTTTGGAATCATTTGATTTGAAGATTATCTCAGAACTGACGTTGAATTTAACAAGCGCAGTTAGTTGTATTCCTCCATTTAAATAAAGAACCTGAGATGAATTACCATTAAAAGAAATCGCCTTTTTATAATTAAAAGTTTGTAAATTTTTCGCAAAGTTGTCTTTGCCAAAATTTACCTGAAAGGAAGAAAATGAAGAAGCCTCATCAAATATAACATCGGTATTTTTATTTGGTATTTGAAAAGCAGGCAAACCGCCCGAAGTTAGAGACCAATGCTTAGGGTCATTATAGTCTCCACTGCCTCCAATCCAATACAGTTTTTGAGCCTTTAAACCACTGATTACTAGAAGTGTTAGGAGGAATTTATATATTCTCGACAATGAACCTGTCATATGATAACTCGTCTGCTTACGAATTTATACGTTAAAAGTTACTAATTTAGGCAATATAAATGAAATAATTAACATTCTGAGGGTGCAAAATGTCTCTTTGAATGAGTAAAACAAATTTTAGATTTTTTCTTGAAAATGAACAACCCTTGGAAAACTTTAAGCACTGAAAAAATATATGAATCCGACTGGATTGAAGTATTTAAGCATGAATGTTTGAATCCTGTAGATAAACCGGCGATTTATAGCGTTGTAAAGTTTAAAAATTACGCAATTGGGATTGTTCCCTTAGACGAAGAAAACAATACATGGCTTGTTGGTCAGTGGAGATATCCATTAAATCAATATTCCTGGGAAATTCCTGAGGGTGGCGGACCGTTAAATATTGATCCTTTGGATTCGGCCAAAAGAGAATTGCTTGAAGAAACCGGAATAATTGCTGAGAAATACACAGAAATTATGCGTTTACATTTAAGCAACTCTGCAACAGATGAAACAGCTATTGTTTACACAGCAGAAGGATTAAGCTTTACTGAGAGTGAACCGGAAGAAAGTGAAGTATTAACTATTAAAAAAGTGAGCTTGCAAAAGGCATATGAAATGGTTCTGAATGGTGAAATAACAGATGCCATTTCTGTGGCAGCAATTATGAAAGTTTGGATTGATTACAATAAATCCTGATTTACTTTTTATTAATTTTGACGACTATGATAGAATTGGTAATTAATTTTCCGAAGCAATTAGAAGAGGCTAAAAATATAGCAGACAAAGCCAGTATTGGAAAAAAAAGTGAAATTCGAAATGTAGTTATATCCGGTTTAGGCGGTTCCGGCATTGGAGGAAGTATTGTAACTGAATTGTTTGCAGAACAATTAAATTTCCCAATCACAGTAAACAAAGATTATTTTCTTCCGTCATTTGCCGACAATAAAAGTTTAGTAATAATCTCTTCTTACAGTGGAAACACAGAAGAAACTTTATCTGTTCTGGAAAGTGCTTTAAAGAAGAAGTGTCAAATTATTTGTGTAACTAGTGGCGGCAAAGTATTGGAAATTGCCAAACAAAATCAATTAGAATATATTGAAATCCCTGGCGGTTTTCCTCCAAGATCTTGCATTGGTTATTCGCTGGTTCAATTGATTAAGATTTTTGAAGAAAAGGGGATTGCAAACAATATTAATTTTGAAGACCTTAACAAAGCGATTGACTTACTTAATACTGAAAGTGAGAACATTAAAACTGAAGCTAAATCAATTGCACAAAAATTAAACAGACAAATTCCAGTTATCTATTGTTTAGGTTCTAATGAAGGAGTTGCGATAAGATTCAGACAACAGATAAATGAAAACGCAAAGGCGCTTTGTTGGCATCATGTTTTTCCTGAAATGAATCATAATGAATTGGTAGGCTGGACAAAAAAGGATGATAAACTATCTGTTATAACGCTACATACAAAATCAGATTACAACAGGACGCAAAAACGATATGAGGTGTGTAAACCAATCTTTGAGAAGTATGCTAAAGAAGTAATCGATATTCATTCAAAAGGTGAAACGAAACTGCAGGAGTATTTTTATTTAATACATTTAACCGACTACATTAGTTGCTACATGGCAGATCTGGCAGGTGTCGACCCGGTAGAAGTTAACGTAATAGATTTTCTTAAAAAAGAATTGAGCAAATTATAACTTGCAAAATAAGGAAATCATATTCAAAGATCTTGGCTTAATGGATTACAAAGCATGCTGGGATTTTCAAGAAAAAATCTTTGACAGCATCGTGAAACAAAAAGTTGCCAACAGAGATAAAAATAATCCAGTTCTTACTAAAAATTATTTGCTTTTTGTAGAACATCCTCATGTATTTACTTTGGGAAATAGCGGTAATGAGCAACATTTATTACTCAATGAACCTCAATTGAATGAAAAAAAAGCAAGTTATTATAAAATAAACAGAGGCGGCGACATTACTTATCATGGTCCCGGACAATTGGTAGGCTATCCTATACTTGATTTAGATAATTTTTTCACAGACATACATAAATACTTGCGACTTTTAGAAGAGTTAATAATAACCGTAATAGCGGAATACGGAGTTGTTGGAGGAAGAATAAAAGGTGAATCAGGTGTATGGATCGACGCTGACAATAAATTAAAAGCACGGAAAATTTGTGCGCTTGGTGTCAGATGCAGCAGATGGGTAACAATGCATGGATGGGGATTTAATGTAAACAGCGATTTAAATTACTTCAATAATATTATACCATGCGGTATTCAAGACAAAGGTGTTACGAGTCTTGAAAAAGAAATTGGAAGAAAAGTTGACATGGATGAGATGAAGAAAAAATTAAAATTTCACTTTGCTAACATCTTTGAAGCAAAATTAATTGAAGATGTTATTCTGACTCCTTAAAAGGATTTCTTGCTATCCAGGGCTTTGGTTGAAGAAAATTAATAAACGGTTTAACTATTAAGTTTGATACCGCATTTTGAGGTTTAATATAACACAACAATTCTTCTGCCACAGCACCAATGGTTGATTTTATTTCAGAGGCAGTTCTGCCAAAATTAACTTTCTTACAATTATTTTCAATGGCAGTTTCTATAAAAGCATATAAAATGTTTTGATAGATTTCGTGCTTAGGATTTAATTCATAATCCATTCCAATATAATGCGCCTCCAATGTTTTATCCGGGAGCACTACAGCTGTAAGAAACCCAATTATCTGATTGTCGCATTCAATTATTTTTACTATTGAGCGATTCGTCAAAATTCTTTTTAGTTCCGAAAAATAATTTACAGGTAATTTCAACAATTTAAATTTAGCCTTATTAAATAATTGAGAATAGAGAGAAAATAGTTGTTCATCTATTGATAAAACTTCACTATAGTTAAGTTCACGTATAGAAAACTCAGATCGTTTGTTTAAAATTTGTTTTGCTCTATTACGATACTTTTTTGAAAATAAAGTGATGTAATCTTGAATACTATGAACTCCATTTGGAACTTCTAAAACCATATTTGGCTCTACCATAAACTCTTCCGCATGCAATCCTTTAATGGATTTAAAAAATTTGTTCTCATGCTCAAAGTCTTTAAGAAGAACCGCCGCAATTTTTCCTCTCATTCCTTCCTCTGAAGACATTGTTTGAATTAAGCTGCAAATAATTTTATACTTTAAATTTTCATCGACTTTCGAGTCGAAAAGAAATCCATGCTCTCCGCTAACAATATTATTTCCTAGAGTAAGTAATAAAAAAAGTACTTCGTCATCATCTTTTGATTGTACGTATTTCTCAAAGAGCTTAATCTTTTTCGACTTAATGTTCTCCAGTTCTTCTTCAAGTAATTTTCCAAAAACACTAGCATCAAACTTACATACCTGAAAATATAGTACGCCGATAGGTTTTCCTGCTTCATAAACAATAACATATCTTGATTTAAAAGCTATATAACCACAAGATTCTATTAACTTTAAATATTCAAGTTCCAGGAACGGATTATTATGTTTTACTACTTCGTTCCAATCATTAAGATGCACAAATCCGGCTTTTTCAAACTCAGTAAAAGTCAATTTATCAGAAATTCTTCTATGAGGTTGAAACCTAGATTTATTTCTTAAAGGTTTACAGAAAAACATAAGCATCAAAATTAGCTATAAAGTTTTTCATTATTCAATTAATAAAGTATAAGTTAATTTCCTGATTCAATTTTTAGCTATATTTAACACGCAAATGCTTTCAATAAAAAATATTCCAATCGATCAAATCGGCGTTAACGAAAGAGTTTCAAAATTTAATTCAAGAAGCATCAAAAATGAAACCAAAAACGAGTGGTTGAAACTGGCACTTAGCATGATTGACTTAACAACCCTAGAGGGTAAAGACACAGACGGAAAGGTTTTTCAACTTTGTCAGAAGGCTTTACATCCTGGATTTCCATTAAAAGATTTACCTTCAACAGCAGCAGTTTGCGTATATCCTAATCATGTTGGAACAGCAAAAAAAATATTAAAAGATTCTACTGTTAAAGTGGCGTCCGTATCAACTGCATTTCCAAGTGGCAACTCTAATTTAGAAGTAAAGATTGAAGATACAAAAATGGCCATAGAAGAAGGTGCAGATGAAATTGACATGGTAATTAGCAGAGGCGCATTTCTTTCAGGTAATTATAACTTGGTTTTTGATGAAATAGCTACAGTTAAATCCATTTGTCACAGCAAAACATTAAAAGTGATATTAGAAACCGGCGAACTATCCACATTAGAAAATGTAAGAATTGCAAGTGACTTAGCAATTAGTGCAGGCGCAGATTTTATTAAAACTTCAACAGGCAAAATTCAACCTGCGGCAACATTACCAGTAACCTATGTGATGCTTCAAGCTATTAGTGATCATTACTTAAATACAGGTGAAAAAATTGGCATGAAACCTGCGGGTGGAATTAGTAGCGCGAAACTTGCGTTGAATTACTTGGTGATGGTTAATGAAGTTCTAGGTGAAGATTGGATGAGCAATGAATTATTTCGTTTCGGCGCAAGCAGTCTGGCAAATGACATCGTATTGCAGCTAGGAAAAATTCAAAGTGGTAATTATTATAGCAAAGATTATATTAGTAATGATTAGAAATGACCGTAAGTAAAATTAAATATTCTTCTGCTCTCGAATCAACAGATCATGCTATTATAGATAAAAAATATGATTTGTTTATTAATGGGAAATTTGTAGCTCCATTGGGTAAATCTTATTTCAAATCTATTAGTCCGATTGACGGCAAAGTACTGACAGAAATTGCTTCAGCAAATGCAAAAGATGTAAATGCTGCTGTTGTAGCTGCAAAAAATGCATACGATAAAACCTGGGGAAAAATGCCGGGTTCAGAACGTGCAAAATACATCTTCAGAATCGCAAGAATGATTCAGGAACGCTCCCGAGAATTAGCAGTAACAGAAACATTAGATGGAGGTAAGCCAATAAAGGAAAGTCGCGATTTTGATATTCCAACAGCTGCAAATCATTTCTTTTACTATGCCGGGTGGGCAGATAAATTAAGTTATGCGTTTCCTAATCAAAGTATAAAATCTTTAGGCGTTGTTGGCCAAATCACACCTTGGAATTTTCCTCTTTTAATGGCAGCCTGGAAAATTGCGCCAGCTCTTGCTACCGGCAACACTGTTGTTTTAAAACCTGCCGAAACTACTTCGCTAACAGCATTAAAACTTGCAGAAATTATCAGAGATGCAGATTTACCACCCGGGGTTGTAAATATTATTACAGGAGATGGCAACACGGGTGCTGCTTTGGTTAACCATCCTGCGATTTCTAAAATTGCATTTACTGGAAGTACAGAGGTTGGAAAAATAATTCAAAAAGCAATTGCAGGCACTGACAAAAAGTTAACATTAGAGTTAGGTGGAAAAGGAGCATTCATCATTTTTGAAGATGCTGCTATTGATGAAGCAGTTGAGGGCATTATTAACGCCATATTTTTTAATCAGGGACATGTTTGCTGTGCCGGCTCTAGATTGTTTGTTCAGGAAAATTGTTACGAGATTGTAATTAAGAAACTGAAACAAAGGATGAAAACCTTAATTGTTGGAAATCCTTTGGATAAAAACACTGATGTAGGCGCAATCAACAGTAAAGAACAATTAAATAAAATTAATGAGTACTTGAAGTCAGGTGTTGAAGATGGCTTAGACCTTTATCAGTGCCATGATAACTTACCATCAAAAGGTTTTTATTGCAAGCCGTCTGTGTTTTTGAATGCTGCTCAGAGTAACAGAGTTGTGCAGGAAGAAATCTTTGGGCCGGTTTTAACTGTTCAAACTTTTAGAACAATTGAAGAAGTAATTGACAAAGCAAACAGTACACAATATGGATTAAGTGCCGGTGTTTGGACATCCAAAGGCTCCAAAATATTTGAGTTAACAAAAAAATTAAAAGCCGGTGTAATTTGGGCTAATACATACAACAAATTTGATCCTACCTCGCCTTTTGGAGGATTCAAAGAAAGTGGTTATGGAAGAGAAGGCGGCATCCATGGATTAGCACCTTATTTGACGTTAGGTTAATTATTGTACAACCCGTGTTTGATATTATACCGAACACAGTCCCAATATTCTTTGGTATAATTCACGAAAATTTCTTCTCCGGCTTTAATGTCACGCGTTGCAACAATGTAACATTTATCTCCAAAAATATCGTATTCAGAATTATTTTTTAAGCCTTTAATCTTGCTTAGCCCTTCAGCATCATTTGCATAACGCGCTTTAAACTGAGGAGTAGAAAATGCATCAATACACCTTTCTTTGCTTATAAAAAACAGATATCCGTCTTTATTTTCCTCTACTCTCTTTTTATATTCTTTCCATTTAATAATTTCACCTTTGTATTCAATAATTTTGGAGCCTTTTTTGATGGCTTTTGTAGTGTACAAGCCTTTACCTGCGTTCGGTAATTGAGATTTTTTTACGATTAGTGACATAAGGGCACAAAAGTACAAATTCATTAGATACGGTAAAAGGCCATGCCACTAATTTTGATATCTTTGTCGCTGCATATGGATGTCCGTGAAATAAATATATTCGAACGATTCATTAATAAATTACACGACTATCTCACAACCAAACAGTTTCTAATTTTTTCAAGTATTATGGTTGGTCTATCTGCTGGAATTGCTGCCGTAACTTTGAAATTGTTTGCCCATTTCTTGCGTAACTATTTTGTAGAGGGATATCTTAATATCCAATCATTTCCTTATTCTTATGTATTCTTGCCTGTAATCGGTTTCGTGTTAACGGCGTTTATCATTCAAAAGTTTTACAAAGGAAAATTAAAAAAAGGTATTGCCTATATTTTACATGCGATTGCTAAGAAAAGCAGTTTGTTGCCATTTCATCATATGTGGGCTCATATTATCACTAGCGGAATTACTGTGGGTTTTGGGGGATCTGTGGGAATGGAATCGCCAATTGTAAATACAGGCTCTGCAATTGGTTCAAATTTTGCAAGGAGATACAAACTAACTTATAAGGAAAGAACCTTGATGCTTGCTTCCGGAGTTGCCGGCGGAGTAGCAGGAGCATTTAATGCCCCAATTGCCGGAGTATTATTTGCCTTAGAAGTATTGCTTGTTGAAATAAGTTTATCGGCATTTATCCCTTTACTGATTGCATCAGCAAGCGGAGCTTTAATTTCTAATATTCTACTAAATGAACATATCTTGCTAAACTTTAAAAACATTCAATCATTTAATTACAAGAATGTTCCATTTTATATTTTACTCGCCTTGCTGTCAGCATTTATTTCTTTGTATTATGTCAATACATTTAATAAAGTAACAGAAAGGTTTTCGAAAATACCTTCTGTAACCAAACGAATTGCAATTGGAAGCGTACTTTTCATATTATTATTACTGGTCTTTCCTAGTTTTTTTGGTGAAGGATACGAAAGCATTAAGCATCTTTCAGAATTCAAATTTGAATTAGATTTTCTAGGTACTTTGCTCAAACCATTAATGGGTAACAAATGGGCAATTCTATTTATTTTAGTACTTACCTTGTTGCTAAAGAGCTTCGCGGCTTCTATTACAGTTGGTGTTGGTGGCAATGGCGGAAATTTTGCCCCATCATTATTCGTAGGTGCTCATTTAGGGTTTGCTTTCTCTTACCTGTTGCATTTACTGGGATTTGAATCTGTACCAATGGTTAATTTCACTTTGGTTTCAATGGCCGGAGTTTTGTGCGGCGTGTTTCATTCTCCATTAACTGCGATTTTCCTTATCGCTGAAATTACCGGCGGTTATGAATTAATGATTCCATTAATGATTGTTTCTTCAATTAGTTATGTTGTAGTTAAATATTTCCATCCGGATTCTGAAAACGTTGTTGAATTAAGGAAGCAAGGAACAGTTGTATCCGAACATAAAGACATAAGTACATTAAGCAAAATCGAACTAAAACCATTAATAGAAACAGATTTTATTATTGTAAAACCTGAGGAAACACTTGGACAGATTGTTGAAAAGGTAAAGCAATCTCCAAGAAGTTTGTTTCCGGTTGTGAATAAGGATGAAAAGCTAATTGGAATTATTACTTTGTCTAGTATTAAAACTGAAATGTTTAATAAGGATCTTTACACGAAACTAATTGCAAAAGAATTAATGGTTAAACCTGAATTTGTTATCGATGAGAAAGATGATATTTTTTCAGTTATGAAGAAATTTGATGAGTCCGGAAGGTGGAACTTGCCCGTCCTTGAAAAGGGAAGTTATATTGGATTTCTTTCAAAATCCGGCATTCTTGCCGCTTACAGAGAACATGTCTTAAGTTCTATTTAACCAGTCATTTCGTTGAATATTTTAGAATTATCCAAATCACTTATCTGAGTAAATTCAAATCCTAATTGTCTATCAAGTAAAATTACTTTATCTGCCAAATTTTTTATTTTGTCAATTGCATGGGTTGAAAGTATTATCGACTTATTATTTTCTTTCGCCATTCTTTTAATTAATCCAAACAATTCATTCTGCATTTTAAAATCTAAAAAAGCGTTTGGTTCATCCATTAAAATGAGCTTTGTGTCTTGAGCCAATGCCCTTGCAATGGCACATTTTTGATACTGACCGTCACTAATTTCCTGCAAATCCTTGTCTAATATATCCTGAATATCAACTGCCTTAATTGCGCTTAAAACAATTTTCTCATCATTAGCATTTAACTCCTTTGAGTTGCTTAAATATGGGTATCTGCCAAATGAAACAAAATCACGAACAGTTAAATTAAATCCTCCTACTCTTTCTGTTGTTACAATTGAAACAAGCTTTGCCTTCTCAAAACTTTCTACCTCTTTTAAATTTATGCTTTCAATTAAAACTTCTCCTGATAACAAGGGAATAGTTCCGATAATTGATTTTAAAAGTGTTGACTTTCCACTTCCGTTTGGTCCCAACAAAGCAATTACTTCACCTTCACTGATGGAAAATGAAATATTAGACACGAGGAGTTCTTGCTTTCCCTTTTTTGTATATCCGATATTTACCTCTTTCAATTGAATCATTAGTATTTAATTCCTTTTGACAACAATAAATAAATTACGAACGGTGAACCAATGAGTGTTGTAATCAAATTAATAGGCAATATTTGCCCCGTTAATACATTCTGAGAAATGATGTCTCCTAATAACATGACGCATATTCCAATAAAAATACATGCTGAAATAATCTGTGATTGATTGGCAGTTTTATGAATCATCCTTGCCATTATCGGAACAGATAATCCAATAAAAGCAATTGGTCCGCAAAATGCGGTACATAAGGCAACAAGTATAGAAGAAATCAAAATAAATGAAAATCTTGCTTTCTGAAAATCAATACCTATTGAGGAAGAATAAGTTTCTCCTAATAATAGAGCAAGCAGCATATTTCTTTTAATCATTACAAAACTTACTGACATCAAAGAAATTATTGACATAATCAACAAATCGATATAATCTGTTGTTCCAATAGTTCCGAAAGACCAAAGTACAAATGCTTTAAGACTTTTATCAGCAGAAAAATATTCCAGAAAAGAAACCAGTGAGCCAAACAATTGCCCTAACAACAAACCTACAATCAATATAAAGGCGTTGCTGGTCCATTTCTTTGTTAAGAACAAAATAAAAAGCGTGCAAACTACACTTCCCAACACTGAGGCTAAAACTTTTGTGATCTTAAATCCTAAGACAAAAGCGCCAATTCCGGCTGAAGATGATAACATGATTGATAAACCAACAAAAAATGCTGAACCGGATGTTATCCCTAAAACATAAGGTCCAGCCAAAGGATTTCTAAAAACCACTTGCATAATATGACCGGCAACCGGTAATGAAATACCGCATATTACTGCAGTTAAAGCTTTTGGGAGACGAATTTGTGATAAAATAAAGTCTCCATTAAAAAATGCTGTCAAGTCTAATCTCGTTGAGCCCGCCAAATACAAATCGGCTAAAAAAAGCAATACTATTACTATAATGTATATTACAACACTCTTTGTTCTCACTTTAATTTTTCGTAGAAATGATAATTTGAATTTATTGAATCCGTAAGGTTTGGATGAAATATTTTTATAAAATCTGAAAGTATTCTATCAGGATTTACGAATCCATCTTCCCAATAATTAGAATATCCTTTACTGTTGCAATGCAATGTGTTATTATACAAATTTCCATCTTTGTAGGCTTTAAAATTTGCATATCTTTTATCTTGAGACAAAACATCTTCTTTCGATTTACATAAAGAAAGATTTAACCAATATTCAGCATCCTTCCCGTAACTATAAACTGTTTCAAAACTCATAGGAACAGATCCGGGCGAATTAATCGAATCAAAAATATACTTTGCGCCTGCATCCTTAATTAACTTTGCAAGATAACTTTGTCCGCTAGGAACGAACCATGAATCTCCATATTTAATTTCAGTGATTACTTTTGGTTTGAACGCTACATCCTTAACCATATTCTTTAATTCATTATAATTTGACTCCACTTTATCAAAATATATATTTGCCAAGCTATCTTCGTTTATAAAACAGGCGAAAAACTTTATCCACTCTGCGCGAGCCAAAGGTGTGTCTTCGAGTTGGTCGGTTAAATAAACTACATTGATATTTTGCTTTTCCAATCGCCTGTCAACAGTTTCTGTATTAATACCAACTCCAAATGAAAATACTACTTCGGGATTTAAGCTGATTAACTGTTCAATATCAATATCCGGACCTCTTTGTACTTCTCTAATTATCCCTGAAGACACTCTTTCAATTATTAAATTATTATGGTAGTAGTCGACGTTCTCAATCCCAGTAATTTTCTCAATTTCATTTAGCGAGACAATCATGTTTGAATAGATGCTACTTAATGAGGCAATTCTTTTAGTTGGGCATTTAATGTATCTGCAATTAGCCAAACCGAGTTCCGGTTTCTCATCCTGATACAAAACCAAACACTCTGTTGTGTCAACGATATCCTTTTCGCCATACAAACAAACTAATTTATAACTACCTGAATAAGAAATACTAAATCTTTTTGCATGCCTTAAGGCGACATTCTTAAGTTCATGCATGTTTGCCACACGCATAGTCTCTTCATTTTCTCCACAGGAAGAAAGTAAACACAACAAAATAAAAATAATATAAAATCTCACCTTACTGCTTATTAAAAATTAATGAGAACGCACTTCCCTTTGGTACATTCTTAGAATATCCGATTCTGCCATTGTGTAAGTTCATTACGCTTTTTACAATAAATAATCCCAAACCAGTTCCTTTTGTCTTTCGTGTTTCTTCAATACCAGCACGATAAAAAGGTTCGTATATATTCTCAAGTTCACTATTACTAATTCCGATTCCACAATCAGAAATTTTAACAATAACACTCTCTGATTCTTCGAAAAGTTGCAATTCAATTCTAGGCACTTCTTCTGAATATTTTATGGCATTCTCAATCAGATTAATGATAAGAGATGGAAACAATATTCTATCTGCAAGGATTCTTAAATTCGAAGTTAATTCTAACTTGATGATTCCTGCATCCAACAACTCTTTAAAGTTTGATTTAATAATTGATTCAATAAAAGTCTTTAACTCAACTGATTCCAAATGTACTTCTTGTTTTTGCTGTTGAAATTTCGTTGCCATCAAAACATTATTAACTAAAGCTGTTAACCGTTCATTCTCTGACAAAGCCTCTGACAAAATCATTTCTCTTTTATCATCATCTAATTTGTGTTTCTGTAAGGTTTGCAGCTTGAGCTTTGTTGCAGCTAAAGGTGTTTTTAATTCGTGGGTAATACTTAACAAAAAATTACTTTTCTGCTTGAGTAATTCTTGCTCCCTCTTGTATGTGTTTTGAATTCGTTGTATTCCAAATAACAACAACAGGAGAAATATGGTACCTTCTCCAACCACCATCCAAGTCTTTCGCTTCTTAATTTGATGAATTTCTTCTACCTGTGTTTTTAATACTGAATGGTCATTTATAGTTAACTCTACCAGTTGTTGTTTTTGCTCAAGTATGGTATTGTTTTGTCTAACTAAAAGAATTTCCCACCAAATAAATTGCACAATAATATATCCAAACACCAAAATCATGATGTTCTTAGTGTTCAATGAAGAAATATTAAATAGTGCTTTCATGCTTCTCCAAGGTAATAATTTTATGCATTATATTGCGCGCTTCATTAATTGATAAAACGTTCTCAATAACTAACCAAAGCTTAGATTCATTTTCCTTTAATTGACAGAGTGTTGGATAAGATTGAACAAATTTTAAGGCTGCAGTAAAAATATCAGAATTAAAATATTCACTTTTTTTATCATGTATAAAATATGCAAGCAATTTTCCATTTTTCAGAATCAGTTTCTCAAATCCAATATTCATTGCTTCCCATCTTAACCTAACAACATTTATCAATTCTAACGATGGTTTAGGTATAGGTCCAAATCTATCTATTAAATCAGATTCAAATTTTAATAATTCCTTTTCTTCAGAAATTTCATCCAATTGTCTGTAAAGTAGCAAACGTTCTGTTAAACTCTCAACATATGTATCCGGCAATAGGAGTTCCAAATCAGAATCGATTGATGTCTCTGTAACAAATTGTCTGGAAAAAACAGCCTTACTATTAATTTCTTCCGGTAATTCAATATTATTTCTATACCAATCACTGCTTTTCAATTCTGTTACTGCCTCATTCAAAATTTTCATGTAAGTATCGAAGCCCATTTCGTTGATAAATCCGCTTTGTTCTGCTCCCAATAAATTTCCCGCTCCACGAATATCTAAATCCCTCATCGCTATCTGAAATCCGCTACCTAGATCACTGAACTCTACCAAAGCTCTCAACCTTTTTTGCGCCTCAGAAGTTAAAGCAGCTTGCGGAGGTGTAAGTAAATAACAAAAAGCTTTTCTATTACTGCGCCCAACTCTTCCTCGCATCTGATGCAGATCACTTAATCCGAAATTTTGTGCATCGTTAATGATAATGGTGTTTGCGTTTGAAATGTCAATTCCACTTTCAATAATTGTTGTAGAAACCAAAATATCGAATTCGTGTTCAATGAAACGCAAAATAACTTCTTCCAGTTTATCGCCATCTAATCTTCCGTGACCAATTCCTATTTTCGCAGAAGGAACCAGTCTTTGAAGAATACTCGCGACTTCTTCTATATTGGCAATTTTATTATGTACGAAAAAGACTTGCCCTCCTCTATTCAGTTCATATGTAATCGCATCTCTGATATATTCTTCATCAAATTGATGCAATTCTGTTTGAACCGGATAACGATTTGCGGGTGGCGTAGAAATAATTGACAAATCACGAGCTCCCATTAAACTAAATTGTAATGTTCTTGGGATGGGTGTTGCTGTTAGAGTTAACGTGTCGATATTCTCTCTTAACGTTTTTATTTTTTCTTTAACGCCTACTCCAAATTTCTGTTCCTCATCAATAACCAATAAGCCTAGATTTTTAAAAGAAACAGATTTACCTATTAACTTATGCGTACCAATGATAATATCAATTTTACCTTCATTTAAATCTTTCAATACTTTGTTTTGCTCCTTAGTTGTTCTAAATCTATTGATGTAATCAACATTACAAGGCATACCATACATTCTTTCTTTAAATGTTTGGTAATGTTGATACGCCAAAATTGTAGTAGGAACAAGAACTGCAACTTGTTTACCGTCACAAACAGCTTTAAATGCTGCTCTAATTGCAATCTCTGTTTTTCCAAAACCTACATCGCCACAAATTAACCTGTCCATTGGCGTTTCTTTCTCCATATCCTTCTTTACCTCAGCGGTAACCTTTACCTGATCGGGAGTGTCTTCATACATAAAAGACGCTTCTAGTTCGTGCTGCAAATAATTATCCGGAAGGTAAGCATGTCCTTTAAGGGTTTTGCGTTTGGCGTAAAGCTGAATCAAATCAAAAGCAATTTCTTTTACTTTTCGTTTAGTTTTTTGTTTTAAAGACGCCCAATGATTACCACCCAATTTATCCAATCTGGGAATGTTTCCTTCTTTACCACTATACTTACTAATCTTATGTAAATTATGAATACTTACATATAAAATATCATGGTCTTTGTAAACTAACCTAACGGCTTCTTGCGTTTTATCGCCGATGTTTAGCTTTTGTAAACCTCCAAATCTGCCAATTCCGTGATCGATATGCGTTACATAATCTCCGGGATTAAGCATCGTTAACTCTTTGATGGTAAGACTAACTCTTGCTTTGTCTTTTTCTTCTTTTAGTTTATATCTGTGATATCGATTGAATATTTGATGGTCTGTATATAAAGCAATTTTGTTTTGGTGGTCGATAAATCCTTCATGAAGATTGAAAGCTAAGTGAGAAATTATGGATTCTGAATTTCTATGCTCCTTAACTAACAAATCATTGAAAATATTTGTCAGACGATTGGCCTGTTTGAAATTATCGGTAACGAAATAATTTTGATACCCCTTTGCTTTATTCTCTTTTAGGTTATTCAATAATAATTCGAAGTTTTTTTGAAATGCTGGTTGCGGAATTTGATTTAATTCAATTGCTTCTTTATTTCCTTGAGCTGTGATTCCGAATTCTAGAGTTGAATATTTATTAATGTCTGATTCAAAATCTTCACCTTGAACAAATAAAATAGTTGGCGAGACTTGCTCTATAGTTGAGTCTGATTTTTCAAATAATTCAAGTGCTTTCTGAAACGTATCCTCAATTTTCTCAATTACAGCTTTTGTGTTAAATAAAGCAATAAATGATTCGTTAACAGGAAAATAATTTAATAGAGAAGTGGATGTTTCTTGGGAAATATTTTGATTTAAATCAGGAATTAAAGTAATGTGCTCAAACTTAGAAATAGATAATTGGCTGGAAGGGTCAAAAGTTCTTAATGAATCAATAACATCTCCATGTAATTCCATTCTATAAGGATAATCGCTTGAAAAAGCATACACATCTACTATTCCACCCCGTATTGAAAATTGCCCGGGTTCATAAACAAATTCTTCTTGTTTGAAGTTTGATTCTAGGAGATAGTCAACTATGATATCCAAATCAATTTTATCTCCTATATTAATCCTTAACGATTTTGACTTTAGATGTTGAACAATAGTTACTTTCTCTGCAATAGCTTCAGGATATGTTACAACTATTGCTGAATTATTTTCTTTACTTAATTGACTAATTACGTTTGTGCGTTCTTGTATGGATGCGTTAATTGTTTTTTCTTCGGTGTAAGGTTTTCTGTACTTATGAGGGAAAAACAAAATGTTATCGTCAGAAAGTAGAGATTGAAAATCATTGTATAAATAGGCTGCCGCTTCTTTGTCTGGAGCAATTACTAAAAACTTATTTGGGCTTAGCTTGAATTGTTTGCTTAAAAAGATCGTGAAACCGGAACCTGCTGAACCTTTAAGGCAATAATTTGCCTGTGGATTTTGATTAATCCTTGGGAATTTAATTAACGATAAAAGATCCACACTCAACTTACCTACTATTCAAAATGCTGGCACGAATTTCGGAATTAGTTTTCTTTTTATAGGTAATAATAATCTGATATATTTTTGATTGGATTCTAAAATCTCGCATAATAACTCGAAATAAAATGCCACAAGCCAATATATCCAATCCACTTAAATTAACTTATAATAACTATCTGATATTCAATAATAAAATAGAAATAAATCATACTAATACTATTTTCAAAGTCCTAATTTTTAACACTATTAAATTGGTTTAGGTTCTTGATTTTACTACTTTTAACTTAATAAATTAAACACATAAGAAATGAAAAAAACATCTATTATTTTAGGTATGATGGCTATGAGTTTGTTCGGTTCTGCACAAACACGTATGTCTCTGTATGAAGAGTTCACAGGAGAGAATTGTGGCCCATGTGCTTCAACTAATCCTGGATTAGACGCTTTGATGGCTTCTAATCCAAATAAAGTAATTATGATCAAATGGCAGGTACCTATTCCTTCTGCACCATCAAACACTTGGTCTATTTATCAAACAACCAAAAGATTTGTAGATTACAGATGGAGACCTACTTCTGTTGGGGGATATGGTTACCCATGTACAATTTGTAACCCTACAACTTCTTATGTTAATAGTGCTCCGAATGGTAGAATGGATGGCCAGACACTTGATAACTTTGGAATCAGCGGTTCAAGCGCTAACCATCCTGGAAATTTAACTCAGACTGCTATTAACAATGCACAATCTCAAGCTACTC
>JBFWYJ010000022.1:0-18228 GCA_050186555.1 Bacteroidia bacterium | reverse complement strand
CCTTTTTTTCAAAAATACTTTAACCATGGAATCAGACTTCATGAATCCCGGTATTTCCTTTGAGTAAAAGTATTTTTGAAGAAAAGGCAGAGCAGGAACAAGCAAACTTGAACTATCACCTAAATTTGATTTTGAAAGATGGCTTTCAATGAAAAAATCTTCTTCGTCTTGATTTATCGTAATGACGAATTTATCAGAAAATTCAACGGAGCTAGACCAGAAAATCGAATCTCTTTGATTACTGAATGTTGCTGACAAATAGACGAAATTTTGATTTTTTTCTCTCTTTATATCTTCATGAAACCCCAATAAACGCGAGTAATAACCTTCTTTGTGTTTTTTGTATTCCGGAAAGGGAGAATCATTTTTACAGCGGGTGAATACAACAGTTATTAATGTTGTTAATGCAATTAACTGTAAAAATCTGTTTAAATAAAATTTCATGAATCAATTTGAACGTCGTAAATAATTGGCATTTGAGGTGGAATTTTTTTCAAATCTCCCAATAAACCATGGGCTAGGTGGGAAGGAATAATGATTAGTGCTTTGTCGCCTTTTTTCAAATACTGAACACCGGTGTGCAAGCCCGATTCTAAGTTTTCATAACCAACAATAAAAGTTTTTTTACCATCCTTGTCAGAACTATATACTTCATCCCCATTAAGCAGAAATACCTTAAACGACATGGTGATTTCCATGTTTTCCTTAATAGAGTCTCCTTTTTCAGCTTCTTTATAAACGAAGTACCTAATACCAGAACTCGTGCTAATAAAAGGCATGTTATGCGATTTGATGTAATAGTCAATATCATCATTCTCTTTTTGCAGCAAACGCTTATTTGCTTCTACAAATTGATTTTTGATTCCTGCCGTAGGATCTGTATGTTCTGTTTTTTTTTGTTTCGGTTCCTGACAAGAACAAAAAAGCAGTACACTTGTTAATAGAAAACAGAAAAATATGTCGCCTGAACAACTCAACTCAACAAAAATATAATTTACCTAAATTTGCGCATTGAGAATAACGGAAAAATATCAAAAAGTTATAGACTATTTCCAGCAGCACATGCCGGTTGCTGAAACGGAATTAACTTATAATAATCCCTTTGAGTTATTGGTTGCAGTTATATTGTCTGCTCAATGCACAGATAAAAGGGTGAATATTGTGACACAAGAGTTGTTTAAAGTTTATCCTGACGTTGAAACGATGGCAGCTAGCAATTCGGATGCAATTTTTCCGCTGATTAAGAGCATCAGTTACCCTAACAATAAGGCAAAGCACCTTGCAGGCATGGCTAAAATGCTTTTGCATGATTTTAAGGGGATTGTTCCGTCAAAAGTTGAGGATTTAGTTAAGCTACCTGGGGTAGGGAGAAAAACAGCCAATGTGATTGCATCTGTTGTGTATGAAAAGCCAACCATGGCCGTTGATACGCATGTATTTAGAGTAAGTGCAAGATTGGGATTGACAAAAAATGCCAAGACTCCTTTGCAAACCGAATTACAATTGGTGAAGCATATTCCTAAAGCGTTAATTCCCAAAGCGCATCATTGGTTGATATTGCATGGCAGGTATGTTTGTTTGGCAAGAAGTCCGAAATGTGAAATGTGTCAGTTAACAGCCCTGTGCGATTATTATAATAAATACAAATCAAAAAGTAGCAAAATTCAAATAAAACAAAAATCAAATGGCAACAAAAAAACCAACAAAAAAGGCGGCAAAAAAAGCGACGAAAAAGCCAGCAAAGAAAGTCGTAAAAAAAGCAGCAGAGAAAACACAAAAAAAAGCAGTAAAAAAATCGGTAAAAAAAGCCGCAAAGAAATCAGTAAAAAAGCCAGCTAAAAAAGTGGGATTAAAGAAAATAATAAAAAAGATTTTACCAAAGAAGTCGAAATTCGTGCCTCACAGCACAAAGTTGAAAGAGGGAGATAAAGCGCCTGATTTTTCAGGCTTAGATCAAAACGGAAAGACAATTAAATTGGGTGATTTTAAAGGGAAAACTGTGGTATTGTATTTTTACCCAAAGGACAATACACCGGGTTGCACATTACAGGCTTGTAGCTTAAGAGATGAGTATAAAAATTTAGGTAAAAAGAATATAGCTGTGATAGGCGTGAGTGCAGATGATGTGAAATCACATAAAAAATTTGCAGACAGATTTAGTTTACCTTTTCCATTGATTGCAGATACTGATAGGAAATTATTGAAGTCTTACGACGTATTCGGAAAAAAGCAATTTATGGGCAAAGTGTTTGAAGGTATTGTAAGAACGACGTTTATTATTGGTCCGACGGGCATCATTGAGAAAATCATTAAAGAGGTGAATACCAAGGGACACGGTAAGCAAGTGGTAGAGAAATAATATTTTTGTAAAAACGGGTTAAATAGCTATTTTTGCCCACTGATTTTCACAATCAGCTCCTATAGCTCAGCTGGTTAGAGCACATGACTCATAATCATGGGGTCCCTGGTTCGAGCCCAGGTGGGAGCACGTGAGTGCGAGCACAATCCCGTAATAATTTACGGGATTTTTTTGACCCCTCCCCAAACCCCTCCCCGAAGGGAAGGGGCTAAGAAAAGCCACAAGTTTTTGATATAAGAAGTTGAGCTTGGTAAATATTTCGAAGAAGTTTATTATGCCATTGCGTGAAGCCCAGGTGGGAGCACGAAAGTCGCTATAAACTAGCGACTTTTTTATTGGGTGAGCTAAGTCATTTTCAGTTCTATCATTAAATTATAAATTGTCTTCGAATTTGTAATTATAGTAGAATGAATTTATCAAACAAAACAATCGTCATTACAGGTGCTGCAAATGGAATGGGTAGAGAAACTGCACTGTTAATGTTGTCAAAAGGAGCGAAAGTGGCAGCAGTTGATATGAGTGAAGATGCTTTAAATCAATTAAAAACTGATGCTGAAAAGTACAAATCAAAATTATCTACACATGTGGTTAACATCACAAATAAAGCTGATGTAGATAAATTGCCGGAAGAAGTTATTGCAATTCATGGCGCTGTTGATGGTTTAATTAACAATGCAGGCATCATTCAACCTTTTGTTAGAATTAACGATTTGAATTTTGAACAGATAGAACGTGTGATGAATGTGAACTTTTATGGCGCACTCTATATGTTAAAAGCTTTCTTGCCACATTTTTTAAAGCGTCCTGAAGCTCATATTGTAAACATTTCAAGTATGGGTGGATTTTTACCAGTGCCCGGACAAAGCATTTATGGTGCTTCAAAGGCTGCAATTAAATTAATGACTGAAGGCTTGATGGCTGAATTGAGAGAGACAAATGTTCATGTGTCAGTTGTCTATCCCGGAGCAATTGGAACTAATATCACGCAAAATTCAGGAGTTGAAATGCCAAGTATGGGAAACATGGATGCAGAGAAGGCAAAGGCTAGAACGCTTGCTCCATCAAAAGCTGCAGAAATTATTGTAAATGGTATCGAAGCCAACAAACAAAGAATTTTTGTTGGGAGTGATTCCAAAATGATGAATTTTCTTTATCGAATGAGTCCGGGATTTGCAACCAATTTTATTGCAAAACAAATGAAGAATTTATTAAAATAAGTACAGCTTATTTTTGATTTTCTGCAATAGCTGCAATTTCTTTTTTAAGTGTTCCAATATCTGCAATCAATTGTTTTACCTGAACTTCATCTGTTCCGTCATACATGCCACGGATCCTTCCTTGCTTATCGATTAACAAAAATAATTCGCTGTGAAGAAAACCTTCAGGTGTTCCATCGTCCTCAAAGGCATTTACTAAATAGCTTTCTTTTGCAAGAGTATATATTTCGTGTTTTGGTCCGGTTAAAAAATGCCATTTGCCTTTTATAGCGCCATAAGAGGCACCATATTGATTGAGTACTTCCACGGTATCATGCAAAGGATTAACGGTATGAGATAAAATCAAAATGTCTTCGTCCTTTTCAAATGCTTTTTGCACAAGTTTCATTTGTTCACTCATTTTCGGACAAATACTTTGGCAGGTAGCAAAAAAGAAATCGGCAATATAGATTTTATCTTTTACTGTTCTTTCAGAAACTATTTCCCCAAATTGATTTTTGAAATTAAACTTTCCTACTTTATGATAAACTGTGTCGTTGTTTACCACTTGTTTCGAGCCCATTACAGGTAATAGCAAATGATTCTTTTTTTCTTCGGTACAAGAAAAGGTAATTGATAATAATAAAATCGTACTAAGAATTTTGTTTAATAGCGTTTTCATTTTTAATTTCTTCTTTTTCTTCTTTTATTCTTAAATGTTGATATTCACCAATCATGCGTTTAATTTCAGCAACATATCTGCTATCGTAATAACCTCTTAAGTAAAAGTTATTGTCAACTAATGCCAGGAAACTGTAATCAATATAATATGGTTTCTCTTTAAACATCAAAGCGCTAAGCTTATTGTATTCATCTGGTTGAAGACTTAAGTAATATAGATTTTCTTGTTCTTTGAAAACGAATTTCAATTCAGCTTCTACTGGTTTAGAAATACTGTCTGATTCACAAATAAACAGTATTGGAATGTGCGCGATCTTTTCCTTTTTATAACTTTCGTACTCTTGTAATCCTCCAACGCGGTAAGAATCCTTTTTGTAATCTTTTTTCACCATCATCACAACAAATGAATTATTGTCAGGAAAATTAATTTGCGTTAAGATTGGATGTAAGTGCTCTTTAACAGTATAAAAACTGGTATCAGTTCCGCTAAAAGTTTTAGGCCCGTAATAAGGTAATTTCCTTGAATTAATGGTGCTTGACTCTAGTATTACCCAAAAAAGGGAAGGAAAGAGGACGATTAGAAACAGTAGCCATCGTTTGCTTTTTTTCATGGTGATGCAAAGTTAGCAATAAAAAAGCCAATTGATTTCAATTGGCTTTTATTCTTAGTAAAATAAATTATTATTGTTTAATAATTTGTTGTCTACCTGTTTTATTACCTTGCCTAAGGGTAACAGTATAGATGCCCGGTTTTAGGTTTTCTATTGAGATTGTTTTGGTATTTTGTTCTTCAAGAACGATTTCACCTAATATATTGGTTACAGAAACGGATTCTGGAATTTCATTATTGCCAATATAAAAGTTTACCAGGTTATTTGAAGGATTTGGAAAAGCTTTAAATGTAAGGTTATCAGATTTATGTTCATCAATTCCAATAACTAAAAAATCAGCATTACCGGTTGCTGTTGTATTAACGGTAGTTTGACTGCTGAAAGTAGTTTTAGCCTGAGTAACGGTTAAAATTGGAAATTTGCTGGAAGAATGATAATAACTATATGTAGTTTGATTCATGTTAGCAATAGGAATAAAGAATGCTGTAACAGTGATGTTTTGAACACTTTTAACTCGGAGTACATTCGAATAAGTATTGCTTTGCGGCATTAATAATGTTCCTTCGCCATCTGCTTCCGTTATAATATCTCCACTGAAATTAGCGCTGATAGAAAAATCAACTGTACCGGCAATATTATCACCAAAAGTTGTTCCATAAGAAATAGGATATTTAGCAACGATGCCGCTATTGGTAAAATTTAATCCTAAAGTTCCCATTTTGATAGCCAGTATTTCAAACTGAGTAGTTGGAGTTGTTGCAGATTTGTAAAAATTATAAGAGCCTCCTCTGTTTTGGGCTAATGTAGCACCATTTGGTACCGTAACCGTTAAGGTGCTCGGGTCAACATAGTTGCTTGTCACAACTGTGCCCGTTACTCCCAAATTGCTATAATCCCAAGTTACACCTGTTCCGGAAGTAAAATTTGGCATTCCGGAAGCGTATGCTGAAGTATCCAAGGGCACTTCTTTAGAAATATCGCCTATTGCCGGTTCGAAACCACTTTGTGTAATAACCAGGCTCTGCGAATTTATATTATTACAAAGGAATACAACAAAAATGAAAAGTATAACTTTTTTCATAGGCTAAAGATTTATGTCAAATATACTTTATTTAAATGAAACCTTATACCAATAGAATTGGAATTTCGATATTATGACGAACATCATTAATAGTTGCACCCAACAATAAGTCTTTCATTGTTCTATGACCGTGTTGACCCATCACTAATAAATCGCAGGATTTTTGAGTAATCATTTTAGGAATTTCATTTTTCGGATTGCCATAACCTAATGCCAATTCACAATCGAATCCTTTTTCATGAAGCTGTGCCGCATAATTTTTTAGGAATATATAATCCTGCTCGCGTTCCATGTCAAATGCTTCTTCCCCATAAACAACTGCATTGGTACTTTCCAGAATATGTATCAAAACATATTTAGCCTCTTTACCACCTATTTCAATAGCTTTGTTAATTGCTTTATTGTCGCTTGAGCTAAAATCTACTGTCACTCCGATGTTCGAGTAATTCTTTTTCGTTTCAAATTCAATTATTGGTTGTGAACCATGAAAGGTATTGGATCTTTGGTGCCAACGTTTTGCAAAATACGGCAGGAAGGTAATGTAAAGGAGCATTAGAAAACAAAATAAACATAATGGAACAATAGTAAAACTAATCAATAAAGCATTATCCGAATTTGAAATCCATTCTGATAAGAACTGAAAAACCAATTGAATGTTTAAGCCAATAATTACAATTGCTGCAATCCAAGACGCAATTTTTTGCCAGGTTGGAATGACAAAATCGCCCATTTTGTTTTTATCACTCACAAAATGAATTAAGGGAATTGTTGCAAAACCAAGTTGCAAACTTAAAATGACCTGACTTAAGATTAATAAACTACCGGTGCTGCCTTCTCCGAAAAACAGAATGGTAAAGAACGCCGGAATAATTGCAATTAGTCTTGTTATTAACCTTCTTAACAAAGGCGGCAAACGTAAATTTAAATAGCCTTCCATTACAACTTGTCCAGCCAGGGTACCGGTTATAGTAGAGCTTTGTCCCGCAGCAATTAATGCAATGGCAAATAACAAAGGAGCAAGCGATGTTCCTAAAATTGGTTGTAATAATTGATGAGCATCTTGAATTTCTGCAACATTATACATGCCGCTTTTGAAAAAAGTGCTCGCAGCAAGAATTAAAATTGCAGCATTTACAAATAGCGCAAGATTTAAGGCAATTGAACTATCAATAATGTTAAACCTGATTGCTTTTTTAATACCTTCTTTATTTCTTCTAAATTTTCTGGTTTGAACGAGAGAACTATGCAGGTATAAATTATGAGGCATTACAGTTGCACCGATAATTCCTATTGCTATATATAAAGCTTCATTATTTGGCAAACTTGGAATTACGCCTTTGGCAATTTCAGAAATTTCGGGTTTAGCAATTATCAACTCAATTAAAAACGAACCGCCAATCAATGCTACTAATGAAATAATAAATGCTTCCAGTTTTCGAATGCCTTTATTTAATAAGAAAAGCAATACAAAACTATCCAGTACAGTTATGGAAACAGCAAGCAACATTGGAACAGAAGGAAACAGCAAATGAATTCCTATGGCCATACCTAATACTTCTGCGAGGTCACAGGCGGCAATGGCAATTTCGGCAAGGATGTATAAAAAGAAATTAACGAAAGGTGAGTAACTTTCTCTGCTTGCTTGGGCCAAATCTTTACCTGTAACAATTCCTAATCTGGCACAATGCCCTTGCAGCAATAATGCAATAAGGTTACTCATAATAAGCACCCAGATTAGTTTATAACCAAACTGACTTCCGCCTGCAATATCTGTTGCCCAGTTACCGGGATCCATATAACCAACACTTATCATGTAGGCCGGACCAATAAAAGCAAGTAAGCTTTTCAGTTTGCTTTTTTTAGCGGTGTTGACCGTGGCATTTACTTCTTCTAGTGATTTATTCATTTTTTAATATAAATATTGGAAGCAGTTTTGTTACTAACAGTGATTGTGGTTTTATTCTTATTGATTTTAATTTCAATTAATTCATCATATGGATTCGTATCAACAACGGTAATGTCGTTACCAATTTCAAATCCAATTTTGGATAAGTATTTTAAAAACTCCGCATCGGAAGTTTTAACTCCAATAAATTTGACCTTTTTGTTTAAAGGTGATTCACTTAAAGTAATATTTGGATTATTGGCAATTGCTCCTTCTTTATTCGGAATAGGGTCTCCATGCGGATCGAACTTTGGGAAATTCAGAAATTTGTCTAATCGAGCTGTAAGTTCATCATCGCCAATATGCTCCATTTGTTCAGCTATTTCGTGTACTTCGTCCCATTTATAACCTAAGGACTCAACTAAAAAAACTTCCCACAATCTATGTTTTCTGACTGTTTTTATGGCTATTCTGTTCCCTTTTTTAGAAAGCCTGACGCCATAATATTTCTTATACTCGATTAATTTTTTTTCATGAAGCTTCTTAATCATTTCAGTGGTGCTACCTGCTTTCAGGTTTAAGATTTTAGATAATTCGTTAGTGCCGGCATAACGATTTTCTTCACTGCCCGTAATTTTATAAATGGCCTTCAGGTAATTTTCTTCAGAAATGCTTAAACTCACGCACAAATGTAATAATATTTTTGTTAAACTAAAAATAAATTTAGGTAAGCCTAAATAATTTACAATTTCATAATTAAGTATATTTATGGGATGAATAAAAGGTATTTGCTTTTTGTTTGGGTTCTGCTCAATATTTTTACTTCTAAAGCGCAATTAGAAGAAATTAAGCTTATGCTTCCAAGAGAAATAGGCTTTAATTATTATGAGTTTATTGAGTTTTTACCGGGCGATAAGCAAGTTGTGGTTCTTGCGAATTCTTTGTCGGTGTACGATACGGAAACAAGCGAAATACTGGATGAATATCCACTGCCAATTGGAGCTAAGAATTTAGCCATTAATCCAAAGGGCGATCAAATTTGTATAACGGTAAATAATAAGTTGATGATTTTTAGCTTTAATGGCAAACATTTGTTGTTAAAACAAACGATTGAGTCTTCAGCATTATTAAAGGATTTTGAAAATGGCCAAATATATTCTTCGGTTCCAATAGGTGCTTGTTTTTATGTTTCAGATACAAAGGTTTATTCAGCAATTGGAAGTTTCGTAGTGATTTATGATATTGAAAATTCTGTTGTAACAGACAAACATGCGTTTGATTTAGGTAACTATGTTTGGGGCGCTTCGCATTATAAGCTGGGTAATGCTGTAATACTGGCACATATGACAGGCACACTAAGCGCTGTTAAAAAGCAATCTCTGAATTCGTTGTCAGATATTCAAACTATTCTTGAACAAAAAGCAACGGTTTTGAAAACCAGAGTGCGAGACCATAAACTCATTTGTTTCACCTCTGATAAGTATTTTGTTATGGACTTAAGCTCCGGGAAGATGGATCTGGAAATTAGAATGCCAAAGATTAAACAAAATGAATTATTTAAGATTGACGAGAAATTTCTCAAAGAAAGCAACAAGCGACCGGCAATCAGTGTTCCGGACACAGTTAATTTTAGTGAGGGTGAATATATTTATGACATGGATTACCATAAAAATTCCTCATCATTATTTATTTGTTCTACAAAAGGAATGAAGGTTTATAATCTTTTAAACAGAACAGTTAAAACAAGTTCGAATAAGTATTATTACAATATAAAGTGTTCATCTAATAATTTGAGATTAGTTGCCAATAGTTTGGCATCTCCAAAGGGAATTCGTGTAATCAATGCGGAGAATTTGGAGCTAATATCTGAAAGGATTTCTCTGGCAACACCAATTTACAATACTTCGATGAGTCCGAATAGAAAATGGATGATTACAAATGGTTACAATGCGCTAACGATTTGGAACATGAGCAATTTTACGAAACATGATTTAATCAAAGACCCTTCAGGAAAGGACAGCGCAATAGTTTATAATGCTGCATTTGTAAATGACTCTGAAATTGTTTTCAATTCAGGATTAAGTATTAATAAATTGAACTTGTATAAATATTCTATACCATCGAAGAAAGTAAACAAGAAGCTAAAATCTAATGCATTTTCCATGAAGTCGGGGTTTCATAATGGAGAATTCTATTTCATAGACTACAGCAGTTTGCACATAATGAATTTAAAAACCGGACAAGAAGAAAAGTATTCGGGGATGTTTACAATTGCCGCCTCTCCGTTATACGATATAATTAATTATACAGATAGTTTGGTTTTTGTTCCCGGTGCAGGAAAGTTCACTGTTGTTAATAGAAAAAGTAAGAAAGTTGTTTATACCGGCGAATCATGGATACCAACTGCCAAAGTAGCCTTAAGTCCGGATAATAAATATTTATTTACGAGTTCTCAGGTTAAAAAAACGAAAACAATAAACGGTTATGATGTTGAAATGGATGTAAACGCTATAGTCAAGATTGATCTTAGTTCCGGCGAAATTAAAACTTCATATGCAGAAACGTATTATCCATACGATTTTCAAATTAATTCAAAAGAAAACACAATCGGTATTTGGTATGTAAAGTTTGAAATAGGTAAGAACGATTCTTTGAAAGAAGCAATTTATAGTTTGTATGATTTGGATGATGGTAAGGAGTTGTACAACTATACAATAGAAAAGAGTCCTCAGATTATTACAGGACATTATAAAAGTCCGAATGGGAGTTATTTTGTGCTGGATGATATAAATGGTAATTACTTAAAGGTGTTTAACAAAGACGGGAGCCTGAATATTGATTTGAGTAATTTGTATTTATTTAATCCAACAATGTATTTTGACGAGGAGGAAAGCAAGTTAATTATTACCAGTTCGTTGAATTCGCAAATGTTTTTTATTGATTTGAAAAACTCAAAAGTAATTGGTCAGTTGGTTAATGCAGATAACGATCAGTATTTTTTAATTACTTCTGATTTACATTATTTAGGTTCTAAAGAGTTTATTAAAAACATTCGATTTAAGTACAATGATGAAATTTACAGCTTTGAGCAATTTGATGCCTATTTAAACCAGCCGCATACAGTGTTAAGAAGCTTTGCTTGTTCAGATTCGACCATGATTCAGGCATATGAAACAGCTTATAATAAACGAATGCGATTATTGAGATTAAAGTCAAAATTCTTCCCAAAAATCTCTAAACTACCTTCTTTCAATCATGTTAACATGAAACAACTAACAAAAAGTAAAGTTTCATTTGATATCAAATCTTCCTTAGGAAAAAGCAAGTTAAAATCTCTTGTTGTTTATAATAACGGGAATGTTGTTTACACAAAGGAATTGGATGGTTCCAACCAAAATTTATTTTCAGAAACTTTAGAATTTGAAACTTCATCCGGAATTAATCGCTTTGAATTTGTCTTAACAGATGAAGACGGATTGGAAAGCGCACATATTACTCGTTATTTCAACAATGTTGATACGCAAAAGCCAAATTTATATATGGTGGTAATTGCCAGTGAGAAATTTAAGAATAACAAGTTTGATTTGGCCTATGCTGAGAAAGATGCTAATGACATTGCTAATACGATGATTAATTCAAAATCATTTAATAAAGTTATTTTAAAGAAGGTATTCAATAATGCTTTTTCTGTTGATTCTATGACAGCCATTAAAAGCTTTTTTTCCGGCGCAGGAGTTAACGATGTTGCCATGGTCTTCTTTGCAGGTCATGGATACTTAGACGACGATTTGAGTTATTATTTCCCGACTTATTATACGGATTTTAATGACCCAAAAATTAACTCAGTAGCTTTCGAATCTTTTCAAAAAATGTTTAGGGAGATGAAGTCATTGAAGAAGCTAATGTTTATTGATGCGTGTTTTAGTGGTGAGGTAGATGAGGAAGACTTTTATGAAGAAGAGGGAGAAGGGACTCAAAAAGACCAAAGGGCAGCAACTACCGGTATGACTTCTTTTAAGCAATCTACAGCATTAGAAGTTACCAAATCTGTTTTTTCTGACTTACGACAAACAGGAGGAGTTACTGTTATTTCTTCTGCAGGTGGAACAGAGGCAGCATTTGAAGGTGAAAAGTGGAATAACGGCTTATTTACATACTGCCTCCTACAGGCCCTAAAACATACCAAAGCTGACATTAACATGGACAAGAAGATTATGCTAAGTGAGCTTCAGAAGTTTGTAGCAGAAGAAGTGTATAAACTATCCGATGGCAAACAATCCCCAACCTATAGAATGGAAAATACTGCAATTGATTACGAATTGTGGACTTATTAATGGTCGAATGCCGTTATAAGTGGTTTGTACTTTTTTCCTATAAACAATAGATTTGTATAGATACATGCTTATGAAAACAATCAAATATTTAATAGCATCACTACTACTTGTTATTGGTGCTCAACTTTACGCTCAAAAGGGAAAGAAAGATGAGAAGAAACCTGAGAAGCCCACTATTGAAAAAGAATCAACCTATTCAGTTTTAAAATGGCGTTCAATTGGCCCTGCTGTTACATCCGGGAGAATAATTGATTTGGCTGTTGATGCTTCAAATCCATCCACTTGGTACGTTGCAACTGCAGGAGGCGGAGTTTTTAAAACAATAAATGCTGGAACAACCTTTGATCCGATTTTTGATCAAGCGGGTGCATATTCAACAGGATGCATTGCAATTGATCCAACTAACACAAATGTGGTTTGGGTTGGTAGTGGTGAAAACAATAACCAAAGAAGTGTGAGTTATGGTGACGGAATTTATAAGAGTGAAGATGGAGGTAAGTCATTTAAAAATGTTGGATTAAAAAATTCAGAACATATTGGAATGATTACTATTGATCCAAATAATTCAAACATTGTCTATGTTGCAGCCTATGGCCCTCTGTGGAGTGCGGGTGGCGATAGAGGAATTTATAAAACAGAAGATGGTGGAAAAACCTGGAAAAATATTTTTACGGTAAGTGAAAATACCGGATTTAATGAAATCCATATGGATCCTAGAGATTCTAAAGTTTTATATGCAACAGCTCACCAAAGAAGAAGACATGAATGGACATACATAAGTGGAGGACCGGAGAGTGCTATCTACAAATCAACTGATGCTGGTACAACATGGGATAAATTAACCGGCGGCTTGCCAAATAATGACATGGGAAGAATTGCGATGGATATTTGTCCTTCAAATCCGGATATTTTGTATGCGATGATAGAAGCTACTGATGGTAATGGTTTTTATAAAAGCACCGATAGAGGTGCAAGCTGGAGCAAATTAAACGGGCATGCTACTGCAGGAAATTATTATCAAGAAATCATTTGTGACCCAAAGGACGAAAATGTAATTTACTCAATGGATACTTGGGCGCATGTTTCAACCGACGGCGGGAAATCGTTTCATAAGTTGGGAGAAAAATTCAAACATGTAGATAATCACTGCGTATACATTTTTCCTAATGATACAAAACATATGCTTATGGGATGTGATGGTGGTTTGTATGAAACTTTTGACGGCGCGAAAACTTGGAACTACAAAGCAAATATTCCGGTTACGCAATTTTATAGAGTATGTGTAGACAATAGTAAGCCTTTTTATTATGTGTATGGTGGAACGCAGGATAATAACACATTAGGCGGACCGTCAAGAACAAAGAGCGGAAGTGGCATAACAAATGCAGATTGGTTTGTTACTGTTGGCGGAGATGGTTTTCAAAGCAGAGTAGATCCAAAGGAACCAAATATTGTTTACAGCGAATGGCAATATGGTGGATTAATCCGTTTTGATAGAAATACCGGAGAGCAAGTTTCAATTAAACCAATGGAAAAGCAAGGTGAGAAAGCATTTCGCTGGAATTGGGATTCACCATTATTGATAAGTGCATTTGACAATAAACGATTGTATTTTGCAGCGAACAAAGTTTTTAGAAGCAATAACAGAGGAGATAAATGGGAAGCCATAAGTGAAGATTTAACAAGAGGGATTGATAGAAATAAGTTGCCAGTGATGGGAAAGGTTTGGAGCATGGATGCAGTTGCAAAAAACCAGTCCACCTCTATTTTTGGAAACATTGTTTCTTTAAGTGAATCTCCAAAGAATGAAAATATTTTGTTCGCAGGTACAGATGATGGCTTAATTCATGTAACGTCTGATGGCGGGAAAAGCTGGACTAAAATTGATAAATTTCCCGGTGTACCTGAATTAAAACTTGGTGGTTATACAATTGGAACTTTTGTTCAATACATTACTGCTTCACAACATGAAGAGAGTACAGTTTATGCAGCGTTTAACAATCACCGCCAAGGAGATTTTAAACCGTATTTGCTAAAGAGTACTGATAAAGGAAAGTCATGGCAAAGCATTGCATCAGATTTGCCGGAGAGAGGCTCTGTATATTGTATAGTGGAAGACCATAAGAATCCTAACTTACTTTTTTGTGGAACAGAGTACGGCATTTACTTTACATTAAATGGGGGCAAATCTTGGACTAAATTAATGAGTGGCTTGCCTGCAGTGACGTCGGTAAGAGATATTGCTATTCAAAAAGACGAGAATGATTTGGTAATTGCAACATTTGGGAGAGGATTTTATATATTGGACGATTATGCTATGTTACAAAATATTAAGGCAGAGGACTTGAATACAAATAAAATACTTCCTGTATCAGATAGATTGGTATTTATTGAATCCACGCCTTATGGACATAAAGAAAAATCTTTTCAGGGAGCATCTTTCTTTACAGCAGAGAACCCTCCAATGGGAGCTGTAATTAATTACAATCTGACTGAAGAATACAAAAGTCTAAAAGATAAACGCAAGGAGTTAGAGAAGGAAAGAATTAAGAAAAACTTGCCGGTTTATTATCCAAGTCCTGATAGTATTAGAATGGAAGACAATGAAATTGCACCATTAGCTTTTTTAGTAATTACAGATAAGATGGGGAACGATGTTAAGAAAATTGAAATCAAATTAAAGAAAGGTGTTTCACAAGTTGTTTGGGATGGAAGATATGAAGTAACTGCACCAATTAATTTTCATGTATTTGATAAAGACAACCCTTATGCCGAAGAGGAAAAGGGCCCAATTGCAATACCGGGAATTTACAATGCTCAGTTAACGAAATTGGTGAACGGTTCTCTTACACCAATGTGTGATATGGTGGCATTTAATTTGAAATCATTAAATCAATCTTCAATTCCTGTTAAAGATGTTGAAAAGCAGCAGGCGCTTAATATGGAGATTGCTGAATTCAGAAGAGTGGTGTTAGGAACTTCAGATTATGTAAACCATTTAAAAAACAGGATTAAGTATTTAAATAAAGGCATTAAGCAATCAGGTGTTTTAGCAACAAACATTTCAAAAGATATCATTGAATTTGAAAAACAATTGGATGCATTTGAATTAATCTTTAATGGAGACAGAAGTCTGGCAAAACGTGAGTTTGAAACAACAAGTGGTTTTGTGAATGATATGGAAACCATGGTTTATTATACCTGGGCTCAAACTTATGGAAGTACAGATGATTTGAAATCAAAGTATGAAGAATTGAAACCAATATTTAGTAAACATTATCAAACAGTATTAAACTTGAAAAGCTTAGTGGAGAAAATTGAAGCCCAGGCTGAAGATTTAAAAATGCCTGCAACATATGGTAGATTACCAAAATGGAATTAAAGGTTTAAAAGAAGCGGGCTTAGCCCGCTTTTTTATTTCTATTCTAAACTCTTTCGATTACAGCAGCGTAACCTTGTCCAACACCAATACACATTGTAACTAGTGCATATTTTTTTTGCTGTTCGTGCAATTCTATCGCCGCAGATAATAAAATTCTGGCACCGCTCACGCCCAAAGGATGTCCTAAGGCAATCGCTCCGCCGTTTGGATTGATTCTTGCATCATCATCTTTTAATCCCCATGCACGAATACACGCTAATGATTGAGCAGCGAAGGCTTCATTCAACTCGATAATATCAATATCATTAAAAGTTAGTCCTGCACGCTGCAATGCTTTGTTTGAAGCTTCAACCGGACCGATACCCATTATTCTTGGCTCAACACCTACAACAGCACTTGAAACAATTCTTGCTAACGGTTTTAAATTATTTTTCTTCAAACCTTCTTCACTGGCAAGCAAAATGGCAGCGGCCCCATCATTTAAGCCACTTGCATTACCTGCAGTTACTGTTCCGTCTTTTCGGAATGCTGGTTTTAATCCTGATAATCCTTCAAGCGTAGTTTTTGGTTTTATAAATTCGTCTTTAGAAAAAACAATTGGGTCTTTTTTTCTTTGAGGTATTGAAACTGAAATGATTTCTTTGGCAAATCTTCCTTTTGACTCAGCTTGCGTAGCTTTCATCTGACTATTAAAAGAAAATTTATCTTGGTCTTCTCTTGAAATCTTATACTTATCTGCTAAATTTTCTGCAGTTTCTCCCATGCCGTCAACGCCATAAATTTCTTTCATTTTAGGGTTGATAAAACGCCAGCCAAAACTACTGTCATACATTTGTTGGTCTCTGCCAAAAGCGCTTGATGCTTTTCCAATAACCCATGGTCCGCGTGACATATTTTCTACGCCACCGGCAACCATTAAATCTTCATCGCCCATCCTTATATAACGAGACGCATCAATTGATGCACTTAATCCTGATGCACAAAGTCGGTTTACAGTTTGTCCTGGAACAGTTATTGGGTATCCTGCAAGCAAAGTTGCCATACGAGCAACGTTTCTGTTATCTTCCCCTGCCTGATTGGCGCAACCCATTATTACGTCACCGATATTTTCAGCGGCAAGTCCCGGATTCTTTTTTAATAATTCTTCCAAAACCAAGGCTGCTAAATCATCAGTTCTGACTGCAGCTAAAGTTCCCCCAAAATTTCCAATCGGAGTTCTAACACCGTTTACTATAAATGCATCTTTCATAAGTACAAAATATGCCTTGAAGTTATAATAATTTTAAGAAACTCTTATTAAAAAAGGGGCTATAAGCCCCTTATTATTAATCTTTCTTGTGCGAATCATTGTCTTTATATATATCGTCAGTGTCATCCTCATCTTCCTTCAGTTCTTTATGCTTTTCCTCTGCTAAGTTGACATTTACAACAACCGGTGGAACTGCGGTTTGAGAAATCCACATTGTTCCATTCCAAAACAAATAATGATTGCGCCAATTATCCCAATACAAATTATACTTTGGCCAGAATACCCATCTTCTGTGATAGGCCCATTTTGGCCGCCATACAGGATGAAATACAACCACTTTTGCCGGACGGTATTTGCTGAGCTTTACAACTACAACCTTGGATCTGTGTCTTTTATGTGGATGACGATGAGCTCTGTGCCCCGACTTTACTACTACTTTTTGAGAATAAATTGTAGAAAATAACAAACTGAAAATAATTATAAGCAAGTGTTTCATAAATCCTCCTTTTTGTAATTTAGACTTGAATATTTGTTGTAGGTTTAATCACCAATCTCTATCGCTAATAAATACTGTTCCTTTGAATAAAGAAACTAGTTCGTTGTTTTGATTATGAATTCTAACTTCATAAATACCTGTTTTTTTACCTCGATGTAATTCAATAGACTGCGCTGTTAATTCATCGCCTTGTTTTACTTTATGAGTATGAGAAATGGATGTTTCAATTGATACGCATTGTTTGCCGTGACTATTACTGGCAAATGCCAAAGCACTATCAGATAAGCAGTAAGTTATTCCGCCATGAGCAATTTCAAAACCGTTGAGCATTTCTTTACGAACCAGCATTTTTATTTTACAAGTTCCATAATCAATGTTTTCAATAGAAATTCCAAGCCACTGACTTAAGTAATCTTTGGCCATCATCAAATCAATGATTTCTTTTGGCTTTTTCATTAATTATTTTTTTGGAATCCAAGGTGTTTCTTTTGCGCCAAGTTCTTTAGATACAAATCTTGAAAGCGTAAATAAATAATCAGAAAGTCGATTAATATATTTAATTATTATAGAATTAACCTCCTGGTTTTCATTCAGGTGTAATACTCTTCGTTCTGCCCGTCTACAAATGCAACGTGCCACATGAATATGAGAAACAGAAATGTGTCCCCCCGGTAAAACAAACTGTTTCATTGGCTCTAGTTTTTCATCCATATTGTCAATGGCTTTTTCCAAATCAGAAATATCAGACTCATTTAATTTCGGAAGTGTCATTTTATTTTTTGAAACATCTTCTGCTAAAAGTGAACCTATAGTAAATAATCTATCTTGTATTGATATCAAAAGATTTTATTGAAAATGATTTTCAGACAAAAGATCTCTAACGATTCCTATTTATGAATTCAATTCATCTACAGTACCAAAAGCATCAAAATGAATAAGGAGCTTTGTCACTCT
>JBFWYJ010000021.1:0-18449 GCA_050186555.1 Bacteroidia bacterium | reverse complement strand
ATTGCTTTACCAATAATTACTCCTTTGCATCCTATTTCTTCCAATTTTATAATATCTGAAAAGCTGGATACGCCTCCACTTGCAATAAAGTATAAATCAGGAATTGTGCTTATGATTTCTTTGTATAATTCAAATGATGGCCCTTGCATCATACCGTCTTTACTAATATCTGTACAGAATGTTTGCGCTAATCCTTTAGAGCGATAGTCTTTTAAAAATGAGATGATATCGAGATTTGTTTCTTCGAGCCATCCGGAAATTGCAATCTTTTTTTCCTTTACATCAGCGCCTAATAATATTTTATCTGCTCCAAATTTTAACAACCAATTATAAAATAATTCAGGTTCCTTTACTGCCAAACTTCCGATTGTCGCAATTGAGGCACCGCTCTCAAAAACAATATTTATAGATTTATCTGTTTTAATACCGCCACCAAAATCAATAATCAGTTTTGTACGTGCAGCAATATTTTCTAATACTTTCCAATTAACAACTTCACCTTTCTTGGCGCCGTCCAAATCAACTAAATGCAATCTTTTAATACCGATATCTTCAAATTGCAATGCAACTTCCAAGGGATTTTCATTGTAAATTGTTTTTTTTGAATAATCCCCTTGTGATAATCTCACACATTTTCCTTCGATTAAATCAATTGCTGGAATTATTTCAATTCGATTTTTCATTTGTCTAAGTTCAAAAAGTTATTTAGTAATTTTTCTCCTGCTTCACTTGATTTTTCAGGGTGGAATTGCACCCCATAAAAGTTGTTTTTGTTAAGAGCAGAGCTATATTCAATGCCATAATTAGTGGAACTAATTGTTTCGGAACCCATTTCTGCATAATAACCATGAACAAAATACATATATTCCTTCTCATTGATTGAATTAAATAAATCAGTTTTCAAATTATAAATAGTATTCCAACCAATCTGTGGCGCTTTTAAATTTTCAACATTAAATTTCTTTACCCTTTGATTAAAAACACCTAAGCATTCTGTATTGCCTTCTTCTGAATAATTGCATAGCAATTGCATACCCAGGCAAATTCCAAGAACAGGTTGTTTTAATTCTTTTATAACCTTATTTAAGTTTCGCTCTTTTAAGTATTTCATGGCACTAGATGCTTCACCGACGCCTGGAAATATTACACGATCTGCACTTTGAATTGTCTCTATATCATCGGTAATAACCACATTTTTACCAATACGTTTGAAGGCGTATTCGACTGATTTAATATTACCGGCATTATATTTTATTACAACAATGTCCATTACAATAATCCTTTGGTGCTAGGTAATTCATTGTTATTTAAATCGCGCTTTAATGCGAATTTTATTGCCTTTGCAAATGCTTTAAATATTGCTTCAATTTTGTGGTGTTCATTTGTGCCTTCAGCTTTAATATTTAAATTACATTTGGCAGCATCACTAAAAGATTTAAAAAAGTGATAAAACATTTCAGTTGGCATGTCGCCAACTTTTTCTCTTTTAAATTCAGCATCCCACTCAATCCAATTTCTACCACCAAAATCTATAGCCACTTGTGCCAAACAGTCATCCATAGGTAAACAAAACCCATAACGTTCAATTCCTTTTTTATTACCAATAGCCAATGCAAATGCTTCACCAAGAGTAATACCGGTATCTTCAATTGTATGGTGTTCATCAATATGTAAATCGCCACTAGCCTTGATATTTAAATCTATCATGCCATGTTTAGCTATTTGCTCTAACATGTGATCAAAGAAGTTTAATCCAGTAACAATATTTGAATTACCTTTTCCATCTAAATTCAAACTTACTTGGATATCAGTTTCTTTTGTTTTCCGAGTGTGCTGAATGGTTCTCGAACTCATTTTTAAGAAAGTGTAAATTTCATCCCATGATTTTGTAGATAAGGATACATTTTCATTATTACTTGTTAGTTTATCATTGTTCTCTATAAAAATGGCTTTAGAGCCAAGGTTTTCTGCTAGTTTTACGTCTGTTAATCTATCACCTATGACATAAGATTTAGATAAATCATACTCGCTATCAAAATACTTTGTTAGCATTCCGGTATTCGGTTTTCTTGTCTTTAAATTGTCTTTTTCGAAACTTTTATCAATACATATTTCAGAAAATTCTACTCCTTCATTTTTTAATGTTTCGATGATAAAATTCTGCACGGGCCAAAAAGTGTTTTCAGGAAATGACTCTGTTCCAAGCCCATCTTGGTTGGTAACCATTACCAATTCATAATCCAATTCTTTTGCAATTTTGGATAAATTAGTAATAGCTCCGGGTAAGAATTTTAAAACAGCAAAACTATCTATTTGAAAAGTGTCTTTTGGTTCATATATGATTGTACCATCACGGTCTATAAATAATACTTTCTTTTTCATGATTTGTAATTGTTTAATGTGTCCAGTAACACTTTATTTTCATCCGGAGTTCCAATAGTAATTCTAATACAGTTTTCACAAAGCGTAACATTGCTTCTGTTTCGAGTAATAATTTGTTTACCAGCTAAGTAATTATATAAACCATTGGCATCTGCAACTTTTATTAAAATGAAATTGGCTTCACTAGGGTAGATTTTATTTATAAACTTAAATTTACTTAGTCCTTCAATTAGATAATTTCTTTCTTTAACTGTTTCCTTAATCCAGTTATTAATTTGATCAATATTCGTCAATGCTTCAATGGCAAGTTTTTGAGAAACAGAATTAATATTATATGGCGGTTTAATTTTATTAAAAAGATCAATAATTGGTTCTGATGCAAATGCCATCCCTATTCTCAGTCCTGCCAGTCCCCACGCCTTGGAAAATGTTTGGAGAATAACCAAGTTTGGATAATTAAGCAACTCTGGAATCAAGCTTCTGTAAGAAGCAAAATTGATGTAAGCTTCATCAACTACAACAATGCCTTTGAAATTTTCTAAGATGATTTGAATATCTTTCCACTTCATGCCATTGCCAGTTGGGTTATTCGGGCAACATACAAAAATGAGTTTTGTATTATCATTAATTGAATTAAAAATTTCGGGCGTATTTAATTGAAATTCTTCTTCTGTTAAATTCACTTTGATTACGCCAACATCGTTAATATTTGCAGAGACTTCATACATGCCATAAGTAGGTGGACAGAGAATACAATTATCTTTTGATGGCTCACAAAAAATTCGGAATAGTATATCAATAGCTTCATCACTGCCGTTACCAAGAAAAATATTTTCTATCGGAAGCCCTTTTATCTTACTTAATTTATCTTTCAATTCAATTTGAAGCGGATCCGGATATCGGTTTACCTGATTCTCAATTGGAGAACCAAATGAATTTTCATTGGCATCTAGGAAAACACCTTTTTTGCCTTTATACTCATCTCTGGCCGACGAATAAGGTTTTAGATTGAGAATCTTTTTTCTGGTAATTGATTTTAAATCGAAATTCATTTTATTTTAATCTTATTGTAACTGCATTTTTATGAGCATCAAGTCCTTCTTCTTGTGCCATAATTTCAATTGTTTTACTAATAGAATTTAAACCTTCTTTACTTAATTCTTGAAAGGTTATTTTCTTTACAAACGAATCTAAAGAAACACCACTATAAGCCTTGGCATATCCATTTGTTGGCAATGTATGATTGGTGCCTGATGCGTAATCACCGGCGCTTTCGCAGGAATAGTTGCCAAGAAAAACGGAACCGGCGTTTGTTATATTGGGAATTAATTCCTTGTAATTTTCGCAAGCAACAATTAAATGTTCAGGACCATATTCATTTAATAATTCCAGTCCGGTTTCGAGATTATCAACCAATATTGCTTTGCTGTTAACTAATGCGCTTTTTGCTATTTCTTTTCTTGGTAATTTGTTTAGTTGAATTACTAATTCATCATTTATTTTATTGCAAACTTCAGCATCGTCCGTTACAAACATTACTTGACTGTCCTTACCATGTTCTGCTTGAGAAAGTAAATCGGCGGCAACGAAAGAAGGTTCGCAAGATTTATCAGCTAGCACAGCCACTTCAGAAGGACCTGCAGGCATATCAATAGCAATACCAAATTTGGTAACTAATTGTTTAGCGCATGTTACATATTGGTTACCGGGCCCAAAAATTTTATAAACTTTTGGGATTGTTTGAGTACCGAACGACATCGCTGCAATAGCCTGAGCACCTCCGACTTTAAATACTTTTGTAACGCCAACAAGTTTAGCTGCAAAAAGAATGGCAGGATGTACGTTTCCATCTTTATCTGAAGGAGTACATAATACAATCTCTTTGCAACCAGCAATTTTAGCCGGAACCCCAAGCATAAGCACAGTTGAAAATAAAGGAGCAGAACCACCGGGAATATATAATCCCACTTTTTCAATAGCGATGGATTGTCGCCAACATGTGATGCCTTTTTTTATTTCAATTTTTTCAGAATTTTCTAATTGAGCATTATGAAACTTGTAAATGTTTTGATACGCATCTTCAATAGCTGATTTTAAATCAGCAGAAATAAGGTTGATAGCATTTTCAATTTCAACTGTCTCAACGTTTAATTTAGATAATTTGACCTTGTCAAACAATTCAGCATATTCGAATAATGCTTTATCGCCATTGGCTTTAACCTTCAGTAGAATAGAATTGACAGTGCTTTCCAACTCGAACATGTCAAACGCAGGTCGTTTTACAATTTCTGACCAATCTTTTTTTGAAGGATATTTTATTAATTCTAACATCAGATTATCATTTTTTCAATTGGTACAACTAAAATACCTTCGGCACCATTATCCTTTAGTTTTTCGATAATTTCCCAGAATTGGTTTTCCTCAACCACTGAATGAACCGAACTCCAACCTTTATCAGCAAGTGGCAAAATTGTAGGACTTTTCATTCCGGGAAGAATCTTACAAATTTTGTCTAAATTTTTATTGGGCGCGTTTAATAAAATGTATTTATTGTTCTTTGCACTCCTCAAGGCTTTTATCCTAAAAAGCAATTGATTAACAAGTTCAGACTTTCTCTTTGAGAGATTTTTGTTAGCGATTAACACAGATTCCGATTTTAAAACCACTTCCACTTCTTTTAAGCCATTGCTTAATAAAGTACTTCCTGAACTAACTAAATCACAAATCCCTTCTGCTAAACCAATGCCCGGAGCAATCTCTACGCTTCCGCTTATTTCATGAATTTCTGCTTTAATTTTTTTAGCTTTTAAATATTTCGAAAGAATATTAGAGTAGGAGGTTGCGATTCTTTTGCCATTCAAATCTTTTATTGATTTGTATTTCTTTTCTTTTGGAATGGCAATCGATAAACGACATTTACCAAATCCAAGTTTGTCAATTAAATCAACTTTTTTACTTTTTTCCAATAAAACATTTTCACCAACAATGCCTATGTCAGCTACACCGTCTTCAACATATTGCGGAATATCATCATCACGTAAGAAAAATACCTCTAGTGGGAAGTTGGAAGCTTCCGCTTTGAGACGGTTCAATCCGTTATTAATGTCAATACCGCAATTTTTTAACAACTTGATGGAGTCTTCGCTAAGTCTCCCCGATTTCTGTATAGCTATTTTTAGCTTCATATTTTAATTATTTATTAATAAAAAAGGGCTTACCTTTTGGTAAGCCCTCGAGTATAGTTAATACACGACCATTACGACTTACCGTTCAGCAGTTTGTAATGATGATGTAAATTAATTTTCATGCAGCAAATGTATAAGATTTATTGATTTCTAAAAAATATTTTCTTAAAAAAGCCTGATTTTTTGTAAATTGATAGTCAAAAATCAACTTATGAAGAAAATTTTATCTTTTATTTTTATTGGAATGCTGTCACATTTTAATGCCCAAACAGCATTTTGGACAGAGAATTTCGGAACAAATCCTACATGTCAGACATTTACGGCAACTTCTTATTCGTCATCTAATGGTGCATGGGCAGTAGTAAGCACAGGTTCGAATGATATGTTTGCAAACGAGTGGTATATAAGTGCTAAAGAGTCAAATACAGGTATAGGTAATTGTAGTGATGGTTGTTCAAACACGCCAACTCTTACTAATATGTCAATGCATGTCTCGACCGGTGTTGGGGATTTGGGTGCCGCATATTTAGCCGGACCCGGAGTGTCTAACACAGATAAGAGATTAGAAACACCGGTAATTAATTGCAGTAACGCAACTGCCATAACAATGACTCTATCGTATATTATGTGGGGAGTGACTAATCAAGATTATTGTCAGTTTTACTATTTCGATGGCTCTAATTGGTCGTCATTAGGTATTCCTGCTCAAACGCCTACTAATTCATGTGCCGGTCAAGGAATTTGGACAGGGTATACTGTTACTTTACCTGCTAGTGCAAACAATAATCCAAATGTGAAGCTAGGGTTTCGTTGGCAAAACATAAGCACTTCCGGTGCCGATCCTTCTATTGCCATTGATGATATTGCCTTAATAGGAACAGTGTCAACTCCTTCAGTTGTGATGTCACCTTCATTTAGCATTCCCACCAGTTTATGCGCCGGACAAACTGCAACTTTAACTGCGAACACCGGAACTACATCTGCAACTGGATATACCTGGTCTTCTGTGCCTTCAGGAGCAAATTTTTCTGCCATTAATGGCTCAGTAACAACAGTATCTTTCCCAAATGCTAACACATATTCCGTAACACTAACGGCTGCTTCAGGAACGGTAGTAGGTTCAGTTACACATACTATAACTGTTAATCCTTCTCCAACTATTAGTATAGCAGCCAATTCTACATCATTATGTTTAGGCTCAGTTGAAACATTAACTGCGTCCGGCGCTGCAACTTACACCTGGATGCCGGGAAATACAAATGGAACCACATTAGCTGCAAGTCCGACTGTTAATACTACTTATACAGTTACAGGAACTTCTTCTGTTGGATGCATTGGAAATAATACTATTACGTTGACTGTCGTAACTTGTACGAGTACAGGAATAGCTTTGAATGGTTCAAAAGCAGAAAATATAAATGTCTACCCGAACCCATTTACTGATAAATTAATTATTGAGTCTAATGTTTCTAGTTTTATTACTTATGCAATTATTGATATTACCGGTAAGAAAATTAGAAAGGGAAGTATCAATGCAAATAGTGATAAAATAGAATTAGATTTATCCGAATTGGAAAAAGGAGTTTACTTCATCGAGTTTAGAGATGAGCAAGCAAAATTGAATAGTATTAAAATTGTAAAGTAAGAAAAAAGGCCGCTGAATGCGGCCTTTTTTATGCAACTTCTTCTAATTCTTTAATTGTTGCTTTTACAGATAATTTTATTTCATCACCAATAGCTGCAACAAACAATTTGTTCTTTGTAATATAGTCTTTGTTACTAATCAAATTGTTTAACTCAATTTCTCCAACGATGTAATGGTAGTTTCCTCCGGTATATTGTTCTTGAATGGAATTAAATTTGATTTTCTTTACATCTTCATCTGAATTATAACGGAGGTATACTTTAATTGAAATATCATTGGTAAATTCGATTTCAGAATTTTGTGTATGTTTTTTGTACTCGTATTTATAACCATATGATAAAGCAGAAATGTCAGAAAGAACTGCTGCTCCGGTTGGATGTCCGCCTGCACCTCTGCCTTTCAGGAATTGTTCTCCCGAAAATTCACCGTCAATTATTACGCCGTTAAATTCATTGTCAACATAAAACAAATGATTATCAATAGGAATAAATTTAGGCAGAACAAAAATAGCAGCTTTATTATTTGGAAGACGTTTTACAGTTGGCACCAATTTTATTTTTAAGCCTTTTTCATAAGCATATTTAATGTCATCATCACCCAGGGTGCTGATACCAATATTCAGTACTTCATCTGAGGGAGCAAAAACGCCAAGAGAATGAAGCGCTAAAATAACAGCCTTGAATTTAGCATCATATCCTTCAACGTCATTTGTTGGATCGCTTTCTGCGAAACCTTTTTCCTGAGCTTCGGTCAAAGCTTGTTGGTAGCTTAATTTTTCAGCAATGGTTTTTGTAAGGATATAATTGGTAGTTCCATTAAATATTCCTGATAGTTTAGCAATTTGTTCATTGTCAAAGTATTCTTCTAGTGTTCTGATTATTGGAATGCTTCCGCAGCTACTAGCTTCATACAATAAAGAAACATTATTTTCATGCTGTAAATCAAAAAGCTCTTTTAAATGCTCTGCTACCATTTTTTTATTGGCAGTAACAACATGTTTACCTTTTTTTAGCGCATAACTAACTATTTGGAATGCTTCATCCGCATCGTCAATCAGCTCAACTATTAAGTTTATTTCAGGGTTATCTAATATTTCATGTTTATCAAAGGTGAATAATTTTTCATCCAATGGTCTTCTTTTACTTTTATCCTTAACAGCAATTTTTACTATATCCGCAGTAAATCCTTTACTGTTATTTAGAACATGGTATAATCCTTGGCCAACACAGCCAAAACCGAATAATCCTATTTTTAAATTTGATGCCATAATTATATTAATTGTAAATGTTTATTTTGTTTTTTATTAGATTGAAGAAAGGTTGTTATCACCACTTGCAGTTGTTTGGTTTCAATTAGAAAACCATCGTGTCCATGTTTTGATTCAATAATAGAGAAAGAACTGTTAGGAATGTTCAGATGAAGAAATTGCTGTTCTTCAATCGGAAATAAATTATCAGTCTTAACACCAATAATCAAAGTTTTAGCTTTAATTTTTTCCAAAGCATGTTTAATGGAGACTCTTGCTCTTCCTACATTGTGAGAATCCATTGCTTGAGATAATGTTACATAAGAGTATGCATTAAATCTGTCAACTAGCTTTTTACCTTGGTATCTTTGGTAACTGGCAGAATTGAAATCAATGATTTTCTCATCGTGGTTTTCCTTTTGAGTAGTATTGTATGTTTCATATGTGCGATAGCTTAACAAAGCGATGCTTCTGGCAGCGGCTAATCCTTTTTTACCACCTTCAGAAAAATCTCCATAGTAGGTCCTGTCCGCCTTTATAGCTAGCCTTTGGCTTTCATTAAAAGCAATTCCCCACTGAGAATGTTGCGCATTGGTTGCAATCAGGATGGTATTTTCAAACAAGTCTGGATTTTTAATATTCCACTCTAATACTTGCTGACCGCCTTGAGAACCTCCAATGATGGTATGGATTTTTTCTATACCTAAATACTCGCGCAATAAATCATGTGCATTTACCATATCTCTTATTGTAATTACGGGAAATTTAGAATACCAAGCATCACCGGTATGCTTGTTTTTTGATAATGGTCCGGTTGTACCGTATGCAGAACCTAAGTTATTTGCACAAACAATAAAATAGTCTTTCGGATTAAATAAGTCATTCTCACCAAACAATCCCTTCCACCAGTCAAAAACATCACTGTTGGCGGTTAGGGCGTGACAAACCCAAACAACATTAGATTTAGAATTGTTAAGTGTTCCATAAGTATGATAAGCTATTTCAAGTTCAGGCAGAGATCCGCCATTTTCAAGCTTAAATTTGTTTTTATTTCGAAATGTCTTTTTCATGTTAGTTATTGCTTTGGTAAATTGAATAAATTAGGTCTGTAAGTTCATTTGAACTTAACAGGTTTATATTTGCACTGATTCTTTTTCTTGAAACTTTTGGTAAATGTTCAATGCTATGCCCACCTTCGAGAATTGTATGAAACTTAACTTGTTGAATTAATTTTTTTCTAAAGTTCTTTTGCTTTAAAAGATTTCTGGTTTCAGTATAGTATATAATATATTTCATTTTAATTAGTATTAATTATAAATAATAAGATTAGCACAAACGTGCTATCAGTAAAGATTTAAGAAAATCGGAATTGGATTAGCACATACACCAACAGCAGCAACAACACATTTGCATACTATGACGTAATGAATTAGAAATAATTAATGCCTTTGAAACTTGCTTGTTTCCTTTTTTTGTTTGATTGTTGTGTGTCTTTTTCATTTCTTTTTAAATTATCTTTCCTCTTACTCTCATCAGAGGTAGGATTTAGCACCGGTTTTCCAATCGCACCTTAGTGCGACTTCTAGTTGGTTGCCTGCGAGTCATCGAGCCTATTCTCTCATCGCATCTTGATAATTAAAACACACATGGGTGGGCTTTAACTGGCACAAATGTAAAACAAATATTTTATAGAATCCAAATAAAATTTAAAATTCTTGGATTAAGACGATTTAGAAATGAAAAAAGGCCATTATTAATGGCCTTTTTAGTATATGAGAAGATTATATTTTACTCCTGTTGGTTCTTCATTTTTTCTTTCATCTCTTTGTAAGACATCATTTTGTAACCGTCTGTACTTACCTTAAGAAGACCATCGTCAACTTTTCCCATACTTACTTCAGTTACAGTAGAAATTACCTTCATTTCCATACCGCCTTGGTTCATGCTCATTTCTGTTTGCATTGGAAAACCTTTTAAATCTTTAAGATTTGGTCCACCCATCATGCCGCCCCTTTTTGACTTATTCTTCGCATTTTCCGGCATTTTGATTTTATCTGTATACCAAATAGTAGATTTCATTTCTTCTTTACTTTTTTTAGAAGTAGATGTCACGATAGCTTTTGAACACTCATAACCTGCAATGGTTTTCTTTTCATTCACGTATTCAATTTTAGGAGCGTCTTCATCCTTATCTTTCTTTTCTTCTTCATCCATTTCTGCCTTGGTCATTGTATATCCAATTTTATTTCCCATTTGGTCCATCAAAACCGTCGATCCTTCTTTATCGACATAAAAGATTTGGCTTCCCATCATACTCGTCACTTCGGTTAAAGATTTCTCGCCTTTTGTATAAGTAACAATGTCATTTTCTGCCATGCCTGCATACTCTTCGGGCAATCCTTCAACCTTAACAGACATTTTAATGGTCATATCTTCTTGCGAAAAACCAAAGGAAACTGCACATGCCAATACAGAACTTAAAAGTAATTTTTTCATAATTTTTATTTTATACTTATGTGTTATTCAAATTTAGTACCAAAATCGGATATATTCTTTGTTAAAATTTGATAATCTGATAAATGGGAACCCTTGTTTAAGAGTGGTCAAATCTATTTATAACCTCAATACTGCAAATCCAAAAAGAATTTTTCCATTTCCGCTTTGCTAACAATTTTCATGTAAGCAGGTATTTCAAATATATTTTCGGATACTTCAACGTTTTTATATGAACGAGCAACGAAACGCATTTCCATACCCATTCGCTTCACACGGTAGTCTAATAAAACGCCTTTTACTGAAGCATAGGGCGTGAGTGCATTACAATTTTCCATACCCAGATCCTTAGTATAATAAGCATCAAAAGTTCTGCTGGGATCTGTTGCCATAGTAACTTTGAGTTTAATAGCTTTCATCCCCAACATTTCTTTGGTTTCTTTGGTCTCCTCAATAATCAATCTATAGGACGCATTTTCTTTTGAAATATCTTGCTCGTTTTCAATGCAAGCTTGCTTGATATCCATAAATTTTATGGTTTGAGCCAATGTTTTTTTCTTGGTATCACCAATTATCATGGTATTAAACATTCCCATGGTGCTCATCTCCATCATGAACATTTCGTTTTTAAAACGCAGGGTAGCTGTACCAGGAGCTAAACCGGCTAAAGGATGTGTTGGGTCAACTGCCTTGGTATCGAATTCGATTTCCCCTTCTCCAAACTCGCCTTTATTCTTTTTTTCACCACAAGAAATCAATAAAAAGCAAGCGAAAAGTACGCTTGCAATTGATTGCATGTATCGTCGATTATTAGCGGAAATCCTCAAAATTAGAAACGTTAATATTAAAACTAAATTTCATTATATCCAAAAAAAAATCACCTACAAGGAGGTGATTTTAAATATTTAAAATTGTTATATGATTAACGCATCGTAACCTTTTTCTCTACGGTTTCACCTTCTTCTAATTTGATGATACTGTTACCAACCAATGTCATAGTTCCAGGTGAAGCAGTACTGCTGCTTACAGCTGTTTTTGTTGCAACAATGTCATAAATTGCAGGAAGTTTAAACAGGAAGGAAACGTTGCCGCTGCCGTCAGTAACACCATTTGCTTTAAGGTCAGCTACTACTGTTCCGCCGTTGCTGGTTTTAACATTAGCATACAGCTGAACTGCGGCGCCAGATATTGCTGAGCCATTATCATCAACACACTGAATAGTTGCTTTACAATCCGTATTTTTGTCGCAAGAGATAAAAACCCAATTGAAGGCCAACATCAGTGCAATAAACGGCAATAAAATCCTGTTTTTCATAGAAATAAAATACACACAAATATAATGAAAACTAAAGAAATAACAAAATACCAATTGATACTTTTTACCTGTCTACTATTACCTTTAACCGCTCATTTACAGACATTTAGCAATGAAACCATTGAAATTCAAACAGAATATGGCAATATCAAAGTAAAGTTATATGAAGAAACACCTTTACATAAGGCTAACTTTATTAAGCACATTAAAGTAGGATTTTATGACAGCTTGTTATTTCATAGAGTGATAAAGAACTTTATGATACAGGGCGGAGATCCTAATAGTAAGTACGCAAATCAGGATGATACCTTAGGAGAAGGTGATTTGGATTATATGGTGCCGGCAGAGTTCAACAGAAAACTGATTCACAAAAAGGGGGTGATAGCGGCAGCAAGAGAAAGCGATTCATTAAATCCTGAGCTTGGTTCAAGTGGGTGCCAATTTTACTTGGTTCAGGGTAAACCTAGAACTTTGGAAGAATTACAAAAAGTTGAGTACCGAATTAATAACAATAAGATTCATAACGCCCGAAGAGCTTATTTTAAAACGGAAATTGGCAAGAAGAATTTAATGAATTTGAAGAATAATAAGGATAGTTCTCAATACTACCAAAATCAAATAAATGTTGACATTGAAAAAATCGCATTTAAAAATGGTAAGTACAAATTCACAGAGGAAGAAATAAAAGTTTATACGTCATTAGGAGGGACGCCACATTTGGATGGATCTTATACGGTTTTTGGAGAGATAATTAGTGGTTTGGAAGTCGTTGATAAAATAGCTGACGAAAAAACAAATCCTTTAGACAGGCCTTTGAAGGATATAAGGATGAAAATAATTATTCTGGAGGATTAATGCCGACCCGGACATTTTTTACAACGCTTGTTTTTCTTGAACTTTTTACAACAATCTTTGTGTTTTTTGTGTTCTGCTCCAATACATGAAATTCCAGTAGCGGCATTTTGCGAAATCCAAACTTTAAATTGCTCCGTTGTCATGTAACAAATGTATTATGAAGGAGTGGTTTTAACCATACCATAAATGAGGTATTTAGCATTGACTTGAAAAACTTCCTTAAATTTGTCATTCAAATTGAATTTTTCAGAATTAAATACTTGGCTTTCAATAGAGAATGAACCGCTAATTATAGCAGGACCTTGTGGAGCAGAATCTGAAGAACAAGTGTTTACGATAGCTGAGCAATTGTCCAAAATTCCTCAAGTTTCACTTTTTAGGGCAGGTATTTGGAAGCCAAGAACGCGGCCAAACACTTTTGAAGGTAGGGGAGAAGAAGGTCTGAAATGGCTTAAGGAAGCAAAAGAAAAATTTGGTCTTAAAACAACTGTTGAAGTGGCAAATGCCAACCACGTTGAATTGGCATTAAAGTACGGAGTTGACGTTCTTTGGATAGGCGCCAGAACAACTGTTAATCCTTTCAGTGTTCAAGAAATTGCAGATGCTCTTAAAGGGAACAATATACCGGTGATGGTAAAGAACCCTATTCATCAGGATTTACAACTATGGATAGGTGCTATTGAAAGAATTTATCAAGCCGGAATAAATAAAATTGCAGCCATACATAGAGGATTTTTTCATTATGGTTCTAAGAAATACCGGAATGAACCTTTCTGGCAAATACCAATTGAACTAAAAACAAATTTTCCTGACTTACCAATTATTTGTGATGTTAGTCATATTTCAGGTAACAGGGATTTAATTCAGGAGGTGTCACAATATGCACTGAATATCAATATGAGCGGATTGATGATTGAGACACATCACCAACCTGATAAAGCACTAAGCGATGCTCAACAACAAATCACGCCGGAAACTTTAAAAGGTATAATTGGTTCTTTACAGATAAGGCAATCTGCTTCAGGAAATAATGATAACAAGGACTTGATGCTGGAGTTGAGAAAAATGATTGACAAGATTGATTTGGACTTGTTGGATTTAATAAAAGAAAGAGAGAACGTTATTCAGCAAATTGGAAAGTATAAGAAGGAAAACAGTATTTCTGTATTTCAATTAGAGCGATGGCAAGAAATTCTTAAAACCAGAAGTCAATGGGCGGATAAGTTGAATATTAGCAGAAAGCACGTTGAGAAATTATGTCAGTTACTACATGAAGAAAGTATTCGAATTCAAAACAATATTTAATTAAAAAGTGCAATCATCAACGGCAGAACGCATTTTTGTTTTACCGCTTGTTCCAAAAATTGGTGAAATGCCTACCATCACTTCAACTGTATTAGTGGCTGCTCGAAAGAATTTCGAAATTGCTAAATCATAAGCAAAGCCAACAACCAAATTATTAATTATTCTTATTTGGTAGATACCGCACAAAAAATTCCTATCACGCAAACTAATTCCGTAGGCAAATCTGTTGTACCAGTAATTCATTAAACACAATTCAAAGTTTGGTATCTCCTTATAATTACCACGTATGTTAATTGCGGCATATAAGTTGTTGTCAAGTGGTAACTTTATTTTTCTTCCGAACCCAAAAATGTAATGAACAGGCAATAAACTCGGAGAGCCAATTTGTTTCGAAGAGAAATAGCCTTTCTGTTTAAAAATAGACAGTTGCCAAATACTTAACTCAATATATGTTTTTTTTGTTTGATATCTAATACCGGGAACAATATCCGGATAAGCAAAAAAACTTCTACTAGATGAGCCAATAACCGGATCGTTTTTATCCAGGAAAGAACTATTTAAACGAAATTGTTTAGCACCGGCATAAACACCTGCAGATAAAACTGCACCTCTGCTAACCAATAAATGATAAACATATGACAAATACATGCCATTGTCAATAAATATGCCTGCATGATCTTGTTCTACATACGCGCCAACACTATGCCAGCCTCTGTAAGCGCGTTGAGGAAGAAAAACATAATGGCCATTTATAAAAGCAGATTTCGGATTATTGGACAAACCAATCCATTGGGTTCTTCCGCCAAACACTACTTCAAATTCTGTAAGTAACGAGTTGCCATTTGCAGCCGGATTGTAACCTCCTTTATTAAATAGAAACTGGGTATACTGTGTGGTTTGCTGCGCAACCATGAACTTGGATAGATAAAAGGACAGTAAAAATATTTTTATAAAACATTTCATCTCAAAATACTTACATCTCCTTTTAAAAACTTTGAATCATCGTCTTTATAAAAATAAAACACATAATAATATGTACCATCTGCTACTTTCACTCCTTGATTTTGTCCATCCCACGGAACATAATTGTTTTCCTGAAAATGTACTTTTTGTCCCCACTTATTATAGACGTAAACCCTAAATTCAGGATAGTATTGCCAGTTTCCAATCTGCCATGTGTCATTGTATCCATCACCGTTTGGTGTAAAGTGATTTGAAATGCTAATCGGACATTCCTCTTTTATGATTTTGAAACTTATTGTTGTGTCATTACCTATGGAGTCAATCACATTTACACTGTAGTCACCTTCTTCTAAGTCTTTAATTTTTGTAACGTTTGAAACTCCATTGCTCCAATTTATCGTAAATGGTGAATAGCCGGTTTCAATAGATAGAGCAGCTTCACCTTTAATACAAATAAAATTACTGCTTATGAATGAAATTTTTAATAAGGAATCTTTTTGTGCAATAGAGTTGAATGCAAGAAGTATAAAAATAAATGTATGAAATAGCTTATTCATCAGAATTATTTGGTTCTAGCCAATCACCATGCTCTTTTATCAAGTTGATTAATTCATTCACGGCATTTTCTGAAGCAACATTTTTCTTTACAACCTCTTGCCCTTTGTATAAACTAATCTTCCCAATGCCGGTTCCAACATATCCATAATCAGCATCTGCCATTTCACCAGGCCCATTAACAATACAGCCCATAATGCCAATTTTTACACCCTTCAAGTGGTTTGTTTTTTCTCTTATCTTCTGGGTTGTTTCTTGTAAATCGAACAATGTTCTTCCACAACTTGGGCAGCTAATGTATTCTGTTTTGCTTATTCTGGTTCTGGTTGCTTGAAGAATACCAAATTGCGTTGAGTTCAATACTTGAGGTGCAACACAGTTTTTTTGTTCAATCCAAATACCGTCTCCAAAACCATCAAGAAGAAGCGATCCGAAATCTGTTGAGCTGTATAATTGAAACGCTTCCTGATTTAAATTCGAATATTTTAAGTGAAAGAAAATCGGATTGTTTAACTTATTATTTTTTAATTCAATAACGGCTCTCCTTAATGTAGGCATTGCTGAAGTTGAATCTGTTGACAATATTATTACAGCATTCGGGATTTCCTTAATTTTTTCAACTGCGGCATCAAAAATTTCATCAGCTTTAATTTTAATAAAATTTAAGCTGCTACAAAATGTTGTATCACCTTTAATTGATTTGAAATCCAAAATAGGATAATTTCTTTCGACAGTTTGATTTTTCTTCCATGTATCATAGTTAGTAATGATTCCAAGAGTGCCGGGTATTTCAAAATTAGGAATTGTATATCCGGTATATATATAATCTACCGCTGTATCAAAAATATTCCATTTATCAAGTTTAACTGAATAGTTGTATCCATACGGAAATAAATGGACGGGTTTTAGGTCAACTTGATTTACACTCGTAATAATTCTAGGTGGATTGGTTCCACCTATATTAATAGATTCTTGAGATAGACTTCTATGATATTCATATGGATTGTATGGTAACTTGTCAAATGAAATGGCAGGAATGCTTCTTTCAATTTTCTTTTTAGCGTATCTGTCTGCAAGTAGTTTTGCAACCGGAATTTCGAATTCAGGTTCTTCCGTTAGTGAAACACGGATGGTATCTCCCAAACCATCTTCAAGTAAAGTACCTATGCCAACCGCAGATTTTATTCTACCGTCCTCTCCATCTCCTGCTTCCGTTACACCAAGGTGCAAAGGATAATTTTGATTGTTCTCAATCATTTTTGAAACTAGCAAACGATAAGCCTGAACCATCACTTGCGTATTGGATGCTTTCATGGATATCACAATGTCACGATAATTTAAATCTTCACAGATTCTAATAAATTCCATTGCACTTTCAACCATGCCAATCGGTGTATCGCCATATCTGCTTAGTATTCGATCACTTAATGAGCCATGGTTAGTGCCAATCCGCATAACCGTTCCATGTTCTTTACAGATTTCAACCAAAGGTGAAAATCTTTTTCTGATGCGTTCTAATTCTGCTTCGTAAGCACTATTCGTATAATCAATTGATTCAAATTTTTTCTTGTCAGCGTAATTCCCCGGATTCACACGAACTTTCTCTACAATTTTTGCTGCAAGTTCTGCTGCATTGGGTGTAAAATGTATATCTGCAACTAATGGCGTATTGAATCCTGCAGCTCTAATTTCTTTTTTTATGTTTTCAAGATTTTGAGCTTCTTTTAAACTAGGTGCAGTAATTCTAACCAGCTCGCAACCCGCTTCAATCATTCTGATGCTTTGTTCAACAGTTGCTTTTGTGTCCATCGTATCTGTTGTTGTCATACTCTGAACACGAATAGGATTATCGCCGCCTAATTCTAAATCTCCAATTTTTACGACACGTGTTTTAAATCTTGAATATTCTGTTAAACTATTACAGTACATACTATTTTAAATTTTTTCTAATTCTCTTTGTAATTGGAACCCAAATACGTCTGCCAACATCTCCGGATAAATCGCTGGCAATATCAGAACGCAGTGTTTTCTCTCTGTACACTGAATGATCTTTATTGGCTCCGGTTATCAAATCCCCTAAATCTCTGTTGTTTTTCAATTTTTCTTGCCGACTTTTAGTGTTACTGCAGGACAATCCAATCTGCTTATTTGTTTTACCGTCAATCACTTCAACAACACCTGTGCATTGCACTTTGTTCAAATAAAATTTCTGCCCATTTAGTGATGATTTGGAATCGTTAACTGTTTGTTCAAACTCACCTTCTTCAACTTTGAGCGACTTAACAGTAATAATAAAATCCGGAGAAGAAGAATTATTATCAATAGTAACATTCTTAGTTAATTTACCTTCAGAATTTAATCCATCCAAAAACTTCGCTTCAAGTTTCGCGACATCTTCGGGCATTACATATTTTGGATATGCTGCAGTTTGATTGATGCTACAAAACCCATCCGAATAAACAATTTTAACAATAACAAATTTAACAATATCCTTTTTAAATAAAG